>CAMCJC010000382.1 GCA_945875065.1 uncultured Propionibacteriaceae bacterium
CGTTGTTTGCGGCTAGCGTCCGTGGCCCTTCTCGCCGCTCGGGACGGCCTTGTGGGCAGCACGGCTGCGGCGCGTGTCTAGACGGACTTCCTGCTGTGATTGCCCTCCGGCTGCCTGCGGGTAAGACGCGCGAACCGGCGAGCGGTCGGCTGGGTCCACTGGCGTACGTCTGCCGGGAGCCGGTTGACCTCGCCGGACCTGATGTCACCGAAGCTTCGGCCGACGCCCTTCGACTTGTTGTCGCTGCGGAACTCCCCCGCCCACTCGTAGACATCCTGGAACAGGTGCCGGTGGGTCGCTCGCACGTGGTCGGCGTCGTAGGTACAGGCAACCGCGACGAGGCCCAAGTACAGATCGTGCTGGCGCTCGCGAGTCGCGTTCGTGCGGTGAGGAGTTCGACGTCCTCACGGTTCGGGTGCCCAACCCTCGTGCCGGTCGGCCGCGAGTACCTGTAGCACCGCGCGGCGTTGACTCTCGTCCAGCTGGTCGAACAGCTCCGGCCAGCGCTCCTCGATGTCGAAAGCGTCAGTCACCTCAGTGCTCCTCACGTCTTTGAGCCGGGTCATTTTAGCACGTGCCTCTAGGTGGGGCGAAGGGGAGTCAATGTGGCTGGATGCCTTCGCGGTCCCCCGGGGGTGAGCATTATTCCTTGTCAGCGGGTATTGATGATAGCCGCGAGTGAGCTTGAAGTGTGGCGGCCACCCATCCCTACCATTCTTTGCTTTTGTTGATAAGCCGAAAAGCTGACGGGTAGATGACGGTGGAAGATGGGTGTTCCTGACGCCCAGCATTCCAGACCCGAAGTTGTCAAGTATCCGAAGGGGCTCAATTTTGGTCGGACGGGGTTGGGGCAGCGGATCGACGATTCTCTGGGTTGGTGCACGCTCTTCATTCTGATCCGCTACATTGTCACCGTTCGTCTCGTCGGAGCTACGACAGCCTGACGCGGCACGCTCTATCAGCGGCGAAGGGAGTGATGCGGTGCCTGAGAAGAACCCGTGGCTTGAACTCGTATCCTCCAAGCCCCCGGCGGTGTCCGTTGAATCACCGACGCCTCCGGAGGCTGCGGCGTCGGCGAGTGTCGCGACGCTGCCAGAAGTTGGTGATCTGGAGCCCGCGGTGCTCACGGGGCCGAGCGGACCGCAGCCCCATGTTTCAGCGCCGAGCGTTTCACTGCCTAGCCGACGGGTCGTTGAGGCTCCGTCCATCTGGCTGGTGGGCGCGCATGGCGGCGCCGGTGAAACGACCCTGGCCATGCTGAGCGAGGATTGGATGGCATCTGAGCACGCCTGGCCGCAGCCGGCCAATGTCCACGGGCCAGCCTGCTGTGTTTTGGTAGCGCGGACCCACACCCATGGCCTGCTAGCGGCGCAACGCGCGCTGCAGCAGTGGGCATCCGGTGGCACGGCGGTCGAGCTGCTAGGTCTGGCCCTAGTGGCGGACGCTCCCGGCAGGCTGCCGGCTCCGCTGCGGGATCTGGCAAAGGTCATTGGTGGAGGTGCCCCTCGCGTCTGGCACGTGCCATGGGTGGAGGCCTGGCGCTTCGACGGCCCCGCGAGTGACGCCCCGAGGGCCGTTAGGAAGACCGTCGAACAGATCAAGGCACTCGTACGCCCGAATAACAACCAAGGAGGACAACTATGAGCATGCTGGGACTGACGACCAGGCTGATCGCCTACTGGCCCTTCGAGGGGGTTCCGGATCCGGGGACGGGGAAGCAGCCGCCCGGATTCGAGAAGTTCACCGACGTCATGGGCTGGGTGAAGTGGATCGCGCTGGGCATCCTCGTGATCGCCCTCATCGCGGCGGGTGTTCGCATGGCCTTCGGAGCAGGTCGCGGCGATGGTGGGGAGCACGCAGCGCGCATCGGCTGGGTCCTGGGAGGCGTGATGATCGTCTCTGGCGCGGTTGCGATCATCAGTTTCCTCGTCTGAACACAGGCGATTGTCGTGGATGATGCTGGAAGGGGTTTGTTGTGAGTGTGCAGGGTGGTAAGTCGTCGAAGTGGGTGGCTTCTTTGGTGATTGTTGCTGCTGTTGTTGCGTTGGCGATTTTTATGATCGTCTCGAATCTCGGAGCGCGCACTGGGTCGGCTGGTAGTACAGCTGCAGCGACTTCTCCTGTTGGTGGGGTGGCTTCCACGAGCGAGGGTTCCGCGTCTGTGGTTCCGAAAGGAGGTGTTGATGGTGAGGGTAGTTTCTGTGGGCTTACTGCCGTCGAGATGACTGGTACCCTCACCGATGCCCCGCACGCGACATGGTCGCGCTTCGGTCCCGTTTTCGTGCCGGCCGTCGATGGTCAAGGTCCCGGTGTCGTTGATGATGACGGGTACCGGCATTGTTATGCCCGCACCCCCACCGGGGCGCTCCTGGCCCTCACAAACTACAAGGCCGTCCCACAGCTAGAATCTGATGCTCTGAAGGAAAAGGCCGTCAGGACAGGGGTTGCTCCTGGTCCTGGTCGGGATGCGGCTCTTGAGAAATTGAAGCAGCCTGAGACGGAGTCCCCGCGTGAGCGGCAGTCTTTTCAGACTGTAGCGTTTCGTATCTTGTCGTATGATGGCGATTCGGCTTTGGTGGAGACGGTGAGCCAGAGTTCTAAGGGGTACAAGCTCGCGTGGGCAATCAATCTTGTCTGGGCGGAAGGCGACTGGAAGATTTTACCTTCTGAGGATGGTTCAGATCTGACGGAACCGACTTATGTTAGGACGCTTGACGGCTATATCCCCTGGGGGCCGTAAAATGTGCATGCCAGGCGAAGACGGCTGCAAGAGGGAACCTCTCATTGGTAATGGGTGTGAGCCGTGGGATGTGGCGTGTAATGCGCAGTTTGCGATTGATTCTGCGATGCGGGATATGGCGACGCAGATTACTGAGGCGGTTCGGAAGGCTTTGGCGTCGGTG
>CAMCJC010000383.1 GCA_945875065.1 uncultured Propionibacteriaceae bacterium
AGCGATGAAACTGCAGGACGTGAGACGCGACTACTCCGGCGACCTGCTTCCAGAAGATCTCGCCGATTTCGAACCGTGGCGCTTCTTTGAAGCCTGGCTGAGGCAGGCCATGGCTCAGGAGGTTGAGGCCAACGCGATGCTGTTGGGCACCGTGGATGGTGCGGGCATTCCGCGATCCAGAGCAGTCCTGCTGAAGGACTACTCGCCTCGCGGTCTGGTCTTCTACACCTCCCATCTGTCCGCTAAAAGCCGGGAACTCGATGCTCATCCGTGGGCATCGGCCACGTTCTGGTGGCCGAACTCGAGCCGCCAGGTCCGCGCCGTCGGCCAGGCATACCGCCTTGAACGCCCCCAAGTTGAAGCATATTTCGCCACCCGACCTCGCGGCAGCCAGATCGGGGCGTGGGCATCGCACCAGTCCCAGCCTCTAGGGAGCCGTGCCGACCTGGAGACGGCCCGCGCCGAGGCCGAGCGTCGCTTCGCGGACGGCGACGTCCCTTGTCCGCCCTACTGGGGTGGCTTCGTGATCGATGTCACCGAGTTCGAGTTCTGGCAAGGCCAAAGCGGCCGTAGCCACGATCGTGTAGCGGCGCGCCTCATCGGAGACCTCTGGGAGGCTCAGCGTCTTCAGCCGTGATCTGATCCAAGGCGGCTTCAGAGCACCTTGACTTGACCGGCGGAACCGTCGATCTCCAACATCTTCCCGTCCGGCAACTCCAGGGCACTCGCCATGCCCAGGACCGCCGGAATGCCGTATTCCCGCGCGACGATCGCGGCGTGCGACAACCGGCCTCCGGTCTGCGCGACGACGGCGACAGCGCGGGCGAATAGCGGCGTCCACGCTGGGTCGGTCGCGGGACACACCAGGACATCGCCGGGGCGCAGCCGTTCGAACTCTTCCGGGCCGCGCACGATCCTCGCCGGACCCGTGGCCCGGCCCGGGCTTGCGGCTACGCCGTCGCCCTGCCCACCGTGCGACGCGACCCTTGCCGTCCAGGCCGCCTGAGCCCGATGCCGCTGCGCCTGTCGGCGCGCGATGTCCGGGGCGACGTCGCCGCCGCCGAGCACGGCCGCGGTGAGTTCGTCGAAGGTGAGGTAGACGACCTGCTCGGGTGCCAGGCCGAGGCGGCACCCGGCTTCGAAGGCGAGGCGACGCAGCTGGCAGCCGAGCTCCTCGAACGCCAGGACCGAGGCCTCGCGCATCACATGGCCGGCTCGATAGTCGGCGAGCAGCCGGCGAGGAAGGAGTCGGGGGCGAGAGGCCGGAGCGACCTGGCGCGGAGGAGTGCTGCGGCCCAGGAGCGTGAGGAACCTGGGCAGATCCTCACGCCAGCTGCGGCTAGAAAACACCTGATACATGCGGGTGGTGCGCGCGCCGAAGCGATCTAGGAAATCCTCGAGCCGCTCCCACCAGGCGGTGCCGCGCAGGGCGTCGACGTTGACCGGACGGGCAGCGAGGGCGGCTTGCACGTCGTCGCCCGCGGAAGAGACGAGATCAGCGAGGGCACGGTTGACGCGCGTCGAAACGTAGTCGACGTCCGCCAGGAGGTCGAAGGGGGTTAGTGCCGAGCCGCTCAACTTCAACAGCGCTCCGATCAGGCCGCCGCGAATCCCATACTGGCCAAGGTTCCTGGCCCGGGCCGCGAGCAGGGCGGTGGCTTCGTCGAGTCCCTCGCGTAACAGGTCGACCAGGTCGGCCGCCGACAGGGCTGCGAGATCGATTGCGGCGATGCGGTCGGTGAAGTCGCAGAACCTGGCCATGCCCCAGTCCCCCGGGTTCAAGCGACGATCGAGCGCCACGGTGCCGAGCAGCCGCCAGGGCCGGCGGAACCTGAGACGTGGAGGGGTGATCCGGGCCAGACCGTCGTCGTCGATGGTGACGAGCTCCCGGGCATCGCCGATCTCAACCCCGGCGTTGGCCAGGGTGCCTCGGATCACGTTCAGCGTTCGCCAGGTGATCTCAATATCGAGGGGATAGGGGGCGGGGAAATGCTCGACGATATCGTCGTGGACCCATTGGCCAAGCCGCGATGCCCGCTCCTGGACGACGGTGATCGGGCGGGCCTGGAGCAGCCAGATCCTGTCTCCTTCAGCCGCCCACTCAATGTCCATGGGCCGGCCGTAGTGGCGCTCGACCCGCCGCGCCAACGCCGCCACCTTGCGGGCCGTAGCCTCGTCGATCGATGGGGCTGCGGGGTCGGGTACCTCGGTGGTGACGGTGGTTCCGTCGTCGGTTAGGTCGATGCGGGTGCGCTTGTCACCAAGGCGGGCTACGACGCGGCGGCCGACCCGGAACGAGTCGGGCGTGACGGCACCGGAAACCACGGATTCGCCGAGCCCGAAAGCAGACTCGACCGTCACCTCGCGTCGGCCCGTGACCGGGTCGACGGTGAAGGCGACCCCAGCCGCATCGGCCCGCACCATGCGCTGAACGACGACCGCCAGCGCGACGTCCTCGCCGTAGCCGTGCGCGCGCCGGTAGGCGACGGCTCGCTCGCCCCATAACGATGCCCAGCAGCGCCGCACCGCTTCAAGCACGTCGTCGCCGACGATCCCGAGGAATGTCTCCTGCTGCCCTGCGAACGACGCGTCGGGCAGGTCCTCGGCGGTGGCCGAGGACCGCACCGCCACCGGGCCACCGAGCTGGGTGACGGAGTTAAGGAGGTCGGCCTCCAACCCGGGCGGGAACGGCGCCCGCGCTACCTTCTCGGCGGTCACCTCGTCGAGGCCGGCGGTGGCGGCACGGTAGGCGTCGACGGTCACGCAGAATCCTTCGGGCACCGGCAGGCCCGCTCCGATCAACTCGCCCAGGTTGGCGCCCTTGCCGCCGACTAGGGGGAGATCGCTGGCGGCCAGGCATGCGAGGTTGATGATCATGAACTTGCCTTTCTGGTGAGGAG
>CAMCJC010000384.1 GCA_945875065.1 uncultured Propionibacteriaceae bacterium
GGGAGCGTGAGCCCTTTACGACCTCCGCCCGCCTCGTCGAGGCCATCGCCGGGGCGATACCCGTGGCAGCACGGGCCACTGGCGGGCACCCCGCCAAGCGTACGTTCCAGGCGCTGCGGATCGAGGTCAACGACGAGTTGGCCACGCTCGACCGTTTCCTCCCGGCGGCCCTGAGCGTCCTCAAGGTCGGCGGTCGCATCGCGGTGCTGGCCTACCACTCGCTGGAGGACCGTCGCGTCAAGCAAGCGTTCGCGACCCTGGCGACGGATCGGGCGCCCCGGGACATGCCGGTGGTGCCCGAGCACCTGCGGCCCCAGCTGGAGCAACTCACCCGAGGCGCGGAAAAACCCTCGGCACTAGAAATCGAGACCAATCCCCGCGCGGCGTCCGCCCGACTCCGCGCAGCAGTTCGAATCAAGGAGGCACAGTGACCACATCGACCGGCGCCGGCCAGGCGACTCGCGGCCGGCTGAAGATCGCTGCCGCCGTTCCAAGCGCGGGGTCCACGTTTGGCTTCCTACTCGTGATCGCCCTGTGCGTCGTCCTCGGGATGGGGACGGTCATGATCATCACGACGCAGGTCGGGGCCCAATCCCGCGAGCTAACGGCGCTTCGCCGTGAGGCGACGACCCTGTCGTACGAGGAGTCCGGACTGATCGCCGAACTCCAAGAGGTCGCTAGCCCGGGATCGCTCGCCGTTCGCGCACGCCAGCTGGGGATGGTGCCCAACCCATTCCCGGCATTCGTCGACCTGCCGAGCGGCCAGGTGCTGGGCGAGCCTAAGACCGTCACTGGCGATGAGGCTCCCTACATCACTGGGTCACAGAACCCGACGCCAACGCCGGAAGCTAGCCCGACGCCCGAGCCGACGCCCACCGCAGAGGCTTCCCCACAGCCGACACAAGGAGAAGGTGCATGAGCCGGCCACGACCCACGTCCCGCCCGGCAGTGCGTGCCTCGGCCGCGAAGAACGGCACGTCCCGCCTGGCTCCGGCGGCCAAGCCGTCGACGAAGGCCCGCCCCGCCTCCTCGAAGTCGCGCGCGACTTCAACGCGACGACGGGCTCGCCGCTACAAGAAGGGTATCCGCCTGACGATCGGGCGTTCCGCGACTCGAATCCGGGTACTGATGGTGGTCTTGACGGTGGGGCTAGTGCTTTGTCTCGGCCGTGCCGTCCAACTCCAGGCGTTCGACTCCCAGGCTTTCGCCGTGCAGGCGGCCGACAAGATGCAGAGCACCCGCGAGCTGCCACCCAAGCGTGGCGACATCGTCGACCGCAATGGCGTCGTGCTCGCCGGCTCCGAGGACGCGATGAAGATCACGGTCGACCCCGATCAGGTCCAGACCAATGGGGCCGACAAACGCTACGCGATGACCGAGAAGAAGCAGCAGGAGGCCGCCGCCGCGCCGCAGGCCGTCGCCAAAATCCTATCGACACATCTCGGCGGCTCGGAGGAGGAGTACCTCGCGAAACTCTTGACGAAGAACTCCCGCTACGAGGTCATCGCCCGGCATGTGCCGGCCGCCACCTGGACGAAGATCGATGCCGACATGAAGAAGGGCATCGACGGCGACGGTAAACGGCGTTGGTACGGCCTGTACGCCGAGTCGGATCCGATCCGCACCTATCCGAGCCACACCCTCGCCAGCAGCGTCCTTGGGTTTGTCAATGGCGACGGTGCGGGCGTCGCCGGGCTTGAGGGCGCTCTCAACGAACAACTCTCCGGGACCGCGGGATCCGAGGTCTACGACCGCTCGACATACGGACGGATCCCGCTCGGCACGAACGTCCTGACCCCCGCGGTCGATGGCACGACGTACTCGCTGACGATCGACTCGGATCTCCAGTGGTACTCCGAGCAGGCCCTCGCCGAGGGGCTGCGCCAGTCCGGGGCAGCCACCGGTGTGGCGCTCGTGATGAACGTGCACAACGGCGAGATCCTGGCACTGGCCAACGCACCATCCTTCGACGCGTCGCACCCGGGGGATGCCAACGTCAGCGACCTCGGCAACCGCGCAGCCAGCTCCGCGTACGAGCCCGGCTCGACCCAGAAGGTCCTAACGATGGCGGCCCTGGCCGACTCGGGACTGGTGACGCCAGATACCAAGCTGACGGTGCCATCGCGCATTGCATCCGGGAGCGGCTATGTCTCGGACTCCTTCGACCACGGCACTTTGAAGCTTACGGCCCGCGGGGTAGTGGCGCAGTCATCGAATATCGGCACGATTCAGCTGTCCCGGCAGCTCCCCAAGGAGAAGTACCGCGAGTACCTCACCAACTTCGGGCTCGGCGCCAAACCTGAGTCCGGACTGTCCGCCGAAACCACCGGTGCGCTTCCGGCGGCGGACATGGCCGACTACACCCGCGACCAGATGTCGTTCGGACAAGGCCTTTCGGTGTCGGCGGTGCAGATGAGCGCGGCGATCGCGTCGGTGGTCAACGGCGGCGTCTACCACCAGCCCCGGATCATCAAGTCGGCCACCAAGGCCGATGGCACTGCCGTTGAACTGCCCGCCCCGACGAGCCGTAGGGTGATCTCGAAGGAAGCCTCTGGCATGGTTGTCAACATGATGGAGTCCGTCATCACCGGAGTCGGAGACGGTGAGCGCGCGATCCCGGGATACCGCACCATCGGCAAATCCGGGACCGCGCAGCGCTACGACGCCAGCTGCAAGTGTTACAACGGCTACACCGCCTCATTCGTCGGGGCCGCGCCGGCCGAGAACCCGCAGATCCTCGTCTACGTGGTCCTCGACCAGCCCACCAACGGCAACCTCGGCAGCCAGCTTGCCCTGCCCGTCGTCAACAACGTCATGCAGATGGCGCTGCCGCGCTACAACGTCCTGCCGTCGACCACGCCGGCCCGCAAAGAGGCGCTGACCTGGGAATGA
>CAMCJC010000385.1 GCA_945875065.1 uncultured Propionibacteriaceae bacterium
GCGACGGCGCCGTCGGCGAGGACATCACGCCGAACATAGCGACGATCAAGACGATCCCACACCGGCTTCGCGGCGCGCACGTGCCGCCGCTGCTGGAGGTCCGCGGCGAGGTGTTCTTCCCGAAGGCCGCTTTCGCCGAACTCAACGAGGCCCTAGAGGAGGCGGGACAAAACCGCTTCGCTAACCCCAGGAACGCGGCCGCCGGGTCGCTTCGGCAGAAGAACCCGGAGGTGACAGCGTCACGGCCGCTGGCGATGATCGTTCACGGCATCGGCGCCGTCGAGGGAGCCAGCTTCCCTTCGCAGAGTGCGGCATACGAGGCCCTGACCGGGTGGGGACTGCCGGTTTCCGACCAGACCCGAGTCGTAGCGACAGCCGCCGAGGTGCAGGACTACGTCGCCTACCACGGTGGCCACAGGCACGAGGCGAGCCACGAGATCGACGGGGTAGTCGTCAAGGTCGACAACCTCGCCGAGCAGGCGCGGCTGGGCGCGACCTCGCGGGCGCCGCGCTGGGCGATCGCCTACAAGTACCCGCCGGAGGAGGTCCACACCAAGCTCCTCGACATTCGCATCGGCGGGGGCCGGACCGGGCGCTGCACCCCGTTCGGGGTGATGGAGCCGGTGCTGCTCGCCGGATCGACCGTCGCCATGGCGACTCTGCACAACGCCCACGAGGTGGCGCGCAAGGGAGTCCGGATCGGCGATACGGTCGTGCTCCGCAAGGCGGGCGACGTCATCCCCGAGATCCTCGGCCCCGTGATCAAGCTGCGCGATGTCAGCGAGCGTGAGTTCGTCATGGCCACCCACTGCCCGGCCTGCGGCACCCGCCTGGTGCAGCAGCGAGCCGGGGACAAGGACCTGCGCTGCCCGAACGCCAGAGGATGCCCGAGCCAGCTCCGCGAGCGGTTGTTTAGCCTCGCCACCCGCGCCGCCCTCGACATTGAGGCCCTCGGCGCGGTCGGAGCCCGCTACCTGCTCTCCTCCGGGCTGCTCACCGACGAGGGCGGCCTGTTCGCGCTGACCGAGGACGACCTGGCTCGCAGCGCCACCTACGCCACCCGCGGCGGCGTAAGCGCCAACGGCGTCAAATTGCTGGAGAACCTGGCCGCGGCCAAGGACCGGCCCCTGTGGCGCATCATCGTTGCCCTGTCGATTCGAAACGTTGGCCCCACCGCCGCTCGCGCCCTCGCCAGCCGCTTCCGGAGCATCGACGCCATCCGCGCCGCCTCGCTTGAAGAATTGGCGGGCACCGACGGTGTCGGGGGCGTCATCGCGCAATCGGTAAAGGAATGGTTCGATGTCGACTGGCACCTCGAGATCCTCCAGTCCTGGGCTGCCGCTGGGGTGCGGATGGCCGATGAAGCCCCCGCCGAGACCGCCGAGGCCACCCTCGAAGGGCTGACGATCGTTGTCACGGGCAGCCTTGAGGGCTTTACCCGCGACGGCGCCAAGGAGGCCATCGTCTTCCGCGGCGGGAAGGCGGCCGGATCCGTCAGCCGCAAGACCGACTACGTCGTGGTGGGGGAGAACGCCGGCAGTAAGGCCGCCAAGGCGGAAGAACTGGGCCTGCCTATTCTCGACGAGGCGGGCTTCGTCGCCCTCCTGGAGCGCGGGCCGGCAGGGCTCAGCGACGCCGACGGCGCGGTAACAGCCGAGCCCTGATGGCGCGGTGGCGTGTGACGATGCCGCTGATGCCATCGCGTCCCAGCTCCCGAGGTTTCCGTTCGCTCATAGGCCCAACTTTAGCCCCGCGAATTGTTAACCGGGTTACCCAGAGGTTTCTTGGGAGTCCGTCCGCCGATAGGCTAGGTAACTATGGAAAATTGGGTCTCGGAGGTCACGGACGAGGCCATCAAGATGCACTGGGGCGTTCCCGCTCTGGCTAGGGGACGCTCGTATCTGACGTCCGGACACACCATCGAGTACGAGATCGTTGGTGACGACTTGATCGCGCGCGTGGGCAGCTCAACTGGCCGGTTCTACGATGCTCGAGTCCACAATGATCCCTCGGGTCTCGAGTCTAAGTGCACGTGCGTGACTCGCCGAAGCGGCTGCAAGCACGCGGTAGCCGCCCTGCTGGCCGCCCGAGACGCGATGGCGCCCGCGCCGATGCGGGCCTGGGAGACGCAGGTCCTCTCGCTACTGCCACCCACCGGCCCGGAAGTAACCGGAGTCATCGGGCTCGAGTTCGCCATCCGCAAGTTGGAAGGCGAGGAATCGATCGCACTGCGGCCTGCCACCCGGAGATCCCAAGGGTGGATCAGGGGAAAACTCAGCTGGGCGGACCTGGAGACCACGGCCCCGGAGTCGCGTTGGGATCCGGCGCAGTGGAACGCACTGCGACAACTCCTGCATCTGCTGCCAGAGGTGCCGAGCGGCACCTGGATCACGCTCCGGGACCTAGGGCCCCTCGTGTGGCCCATCCTCCGGCATGCGGAGGCGGTCGGGGTGGTGCTGCTGCCCGGCGACGGGCTGCGCAACGTTGACCTGGCCCGCAAGAAGGCCCAGCTCTGGCTGAAGGTCGCCGAGGAACCCAGCGGCGCTGTGCGCCTCGTCGTGACGGGATCGGTCGGGGAGGGGCCGATCGGCGGGCGCCGCCTGTTGATCGGGCGGCCCGCGCACGGCATCGGTGAACTCGCCCCCGGCGGTCTCCTGCGCCTCTACCAGCTTGAGGAACCGCCACCAGAGGGGCTCTGGGTGCTTGTTTCAGGTCAAGGGAGCATCGACATCCCAGCCGAGGACGCCGACCGGTTCCGCCTGCTGTACCTACCCGTGCTGTCGCGCAACGGGCTCCTCGGTCACGCGCCGGCCAGCGAGGCGGCGCGTCCCAACCTGCGCCTCCACATCAGACACGACGCTGGCCCGGCGATC
>CAMCJC010000386.1 GCA_945875065.1 uncultured Propionibacteriaceae bacterium
GACGTCGCGGAGTTGCCGGATCAGGACAGCGTCGGCGACCTGATCGGGGCGGTAGAAACGGTAACCGGTGAAGTCGTCGACGCAGGCCGGGCTGAGGACGTTGTGGGCGTCGTAGTGGCGCAGCATGCGGACTGACAGGCGGGTTAGCCTCGAGAACTCCCCGATGCGGAGCATTCTGGTCTCGGTCATGAAGCAATCGTGGACTCTGCCACCGTGACAGGGTCAAGGCCGTGGATAGAGTTCGGCCATGAGTGCGTGGCGGAACCGGCTCAGCTTCGGGCTGGGCACGCTCGGGCGCGACATGTCAGCAGCGCTGGTCAGTTTGTACCTCATGTACTACCTGACGGAGGTCGCGCGCATCTCCGCCGGAGCGACCGCCGCGGTCACCGTCGTCCTGGTGCTGATGCGAGTCTTCGACGCCGTCGACGACCCGATCATGGGCCTAGTCATCGACAACACCCGCTCCAAATGGGGAAAGTTCAAGCCGTGGATCGCGATCGGGGTCGTGCTGTGGTCGGGAGCGACGCTGGCGTTCTTCGTCGACACGGGGTTGACCGGGTGGGGGTTCATCGCATGGTTCACAGCGGTGTACCTGGTGTGGTCGGTGGCGTACACGATCAATGACATCGCGTTCTGGTCAATGCTGCCGGCCCTCTCGCAGGACCAGAAGGAGCGAGAACGGATCGGGGCGCTCGCCCGGATCTGCGCGAACGTCGGGCTGTTCACCGTAGTCGTCACGGTGGTGCCGGCGACGAAGGCACTCGGAGCTGCGGTGGGCAGCGAGTCGCTGGGGTGGCTGACATTCGCGGGGATCCTGGTGGCGATCAAGATCGCGTTCCAGCTGCTGACGCTGGGGTTCACGCGGGCTCAGGTCGCGGTCGAACGCAACAAAACGTCGTTGCGAGAGGTACTGGGCGTAGTAGGTCGCAATGACCAGTTGATGTGGGTCACCGCCTCAATGCTGTGCTTCATGGGCGGCTACATGACCGTCGCCAGTCTCGGCATCTACTGGTTCAAGTACGTCTATCGCGACGAGGGCGCCTACTCGGTGTTCGCGGCGATCCTCGCCGTCTCGCAGTTGACGGCGCTCGCGATCTTCCCGCTGCTGCGGGTGCGGCTGCGTCGTCGTCAACTCCACGCGCTCGCCACCGGGCTGTGTCTGGCGGGGCTCACCGTTTTCTGGTTCGCGGGCTCGTCGCTGATCGTGGTCGGGGTGGCCGGGGTGCTGTTGTTCAGCGGCCAGGGCTTCATCCAGCTGCTGATGCTCATGTTCATCACCGACTGCGTCGAGTACGGGCAGTGGAAGCTGGGACGTCGCAACGAGTCAATTACTCTCGCAGTCCAACCCTTCATCTATAAGGCGTCCAACGGCATCGGCTCGGGATTCGTAGGGCTCGCGCTGCTCGTCTCGGGAATCAGCGGGGCGTCGTCGGTAGATGCGGTGACGCCGTCGGGCATTGAGGCGTTCAAGGTCGTGATGCTCCTCGTCCCGATGCTGCTGACGACCGCATCATGGGCGATTCTGCGTCGCGGCTACCGACTCGACGAGCAGCGGTTCGCCGAGATCGTCGCGGAGGTAGGTCAGCGAGGAGAGTAGGGTTTTTAACAGGTCTACGGCGTGGTTTGACAGCGACTTCGTCCCTCCAAGTACCTTGTTACTAATACGACGGGGAGGAGGGAACCCATGACCACAGCCATTGATGTCATCCGCTACATCAAGAGCAAGACCACCGTCTACGGCGAAATGCACGCCCACAAGCTGCTTTACTACGCCCAGGCCTGGACCCTCGCTTGGGACGGGCAGCCCCTCTTCGACGAAACCATTGAGGCCTGGGAGCAGGGACCTGTCGTGCCCGCCCTGCGTCAGACAGACCTCTGGCCCCTCGATGTACCTTCCGAGATGCGCTTTTTCACCGCGGATCAGGCTTGGAAAGCCCCTGCCTGCGATGATGTCGACCTCACCCCTCAGCAGAGGGCAAACATAGACGCGGTGATCGCCTACTACGGCAAGTACCGCGGAGGGAGCGAACTCAGCGACCTGACCCACAGCGAATCGCCGTGGCGCGACACGTGGGGCGACCGCCCTGCCGGTTCCCGAGGCACCGACCCGATCAGCCACACGCTAATGCTCCGCGAGTACACCCGCCAGAGCATTGATGGCAGCGGCCCCACCCGCCAGGTTGTCCAAGACTACGAGCCAATCCCGCGGGATGAGCTCCTTGCAACGGCATCGCAGACCAGCCGGAGTTGGGCTCGCACGCTGGAACTGCTAGCTGAATGATGCGCTGGCTCTCCCTAGCCGACTGTAAAGCCATCTACATCCAGGAAGTAGCGCAGGGCCCGCTGTTGCGTCAGGACATGCTCGAAAGCGCACTCGCTGCCCCGCTGGCCAGTTTCAGTGGCCAGGACTTCTACCCAACATTAGTTGACAAGGTGGCTAGGCTCGCCTATGGCATCGCCGAGTCGCAGGCTTATCAAGACGGCAACAAGCGGCTGGCGTGGCACTGCGCCGTCGTGGTGCTTGCCAACAACGGGATTGATCTTCGTGTCGACCAGGACGAGGCCGCGCACATCATCCGGGCTGTGGGTGACTCGTCACGCCCTGAGGGGTTAAAGGAACTCACAGCCTGGTTGGCCGCCTGCGTCTTCGCCGCCAACTGGGCCGAATGATGTCCCACGCAATCAGCAGTACCGATTGTCACCAAGGGACTTGCGCGGAGCTCTCATAGGCGACTAGTGGCGATCCTTACGGATTGTCGACATTTCACTACCCATCGTTTGGCTATACCGCCGGCTGGCTGGCTGCGGCAAGATGGAGGCGTGAAGCTGGATCGCCCCGCCACCGTCGCCGAAGT
>CAMCJC010000387.1 GCA_945875065.1 uncultured Propionibacteriaceae bacterium
CAAGCTCGTACTAGTACAGCGATGCTGAGACCTGCTCCACTGTGACGGAATGGCACGGGGCGAATTCAATCGGTCGTCGCAACACCTCGTTCAGGAGGTGTCAGATGGTTCGTCGTCAGCAAGCCGCGGACAGGGCGATACGCCCGAAGCTCCGCTCGCCGGGGCATCCGAAGTTCCAGAGGCGTGTCGAGGCGGCGTTCTGGGGCGAGATCGCGAAAGGGCTGCTCGCGGAGGAAGCCGCGGAGGTTGTCGGCGTGGCGCCCGCGGTCGGCGCAAGATGGTTCCGGCACGCTGGCGGTATGGCGCCGTTCGACATCGTCCAGCAGCCATCGGGCCGTTACCTCTCCTTCGTTGAGCGCGAGGAGATCGCGATCCTCAAGGAGAAGGGCAAGGGTGTCCGTGAGATAGCCCGCACTATTGGCCGCGATGCCGGGACGATCTCTCGCGAGTTGCGGCGCAACGCGGCCACGCGAGGCGGGAAGCTGGAGTATCGGGCGTCGGTCGCGCAGTGGAAGGCGGACATGACCGCGAAACGCCCGAAGGTTGCGAAGCTCGCCACGAACCCGCGGCTGCACGCGTATGTCGCCGAGCGTTTGTCGGGGAAGATCACCCGTCCCGATGGTGCGGTTGTCACCGGTCCCGAGCCGCCGCGGTTCACCGGGAGAAACAAGCCGCATCGGAAGGACAGGACCTGGTCCTGGGCTTGGAGTCCGGGGGTCTGCTGAAGCTTTGATTGACTCTGGTTTCTTCACGCCGCGAGTGCGACGCTGCCTACATTAACAACTTCAAACTCGACCGGGGTCAACTTCCCAAGCCCACGCTGGCGACGCTTGCGATGATACTTCCCCTCAATCCACGCCACGATCGCCAGCCGCAACTCCAGCCGCGTCTCCCACACCTTCCGGTCAAGCACATTTTTCTGCAGGAGCGAGAAGAAACTTTCCATCGCCGCGTTGTCGCCCGCCGCCCCGACACGCCCCATCGACCCCTGCAACTGGTGCCTGGTGAGCGCGTGTTGGAAGCTCTGCGATCGAAATTGACCGCCTCTGTCTGAATGCACAATCGTGCCTACCGGATTCCCGCGCTGCTCCACCGCGTTCTCCAACGCAGTCACAGCAAGGGCCGCTTGCATGCGGTCACCGATCGAGTAGCCCACGATCCGGTTCGACCACACGTCTTTCACCGCGCAGAGATAGAGTCTGCCTTCTTTCGTCCACTGCTCCGTAATATCCGTAAGCCACAACCAGTTCGGCTGCTCCGCGGTGAACTCACGCTCGACCAGATCGTCACCCACCGGCGCGCCAGCACGGGCGTTACGTGGCTTACGTTTCGTGATCACCGAACGGATGCCGGCGACATGGCACAGCCGCCACACACGCCGTTCTGACACCTCGTAGCCCAGGCCTTGGAGCTCGTCGGCGAGGAACCGGTACCCGAACTCGGGGTCTTCCGCATGAATCTCGCGCAACACCTCGATGAGATGTTGCTCCTCGAGTTCACGCTTGGACTGGGGCTGTTTCACCCACTGGTAGTACGCCTGCTTCGTAAATCCCAGCACCCTGCACGCCACCGCGACAGGCACCCTCACTGGGGCACCTACTGCGGCCATCTCTTGGACGAGCGGGAACACTATTTTGGGGGTGTGATGTGGATCTGTGACAGATACGCGGCCGCGCGACGCAGGACCTCGTTCTCTTGTTCGAGGAGCCGGTTACGTTTGATCAGTTCACGAATCTGAGCGTCTTCCTCTCGCGTCACTTCGGCCGCGAGGGGCAGTCCACGATCAGCTCGGTCGGCATCGGTCACCCATTTCGAGAGCGCTGATTTCGAGATCCCGAGGTCTTTGCAGATCTGTGACTGGGTCGCGCCTTGTCTGACGAGCGCGACAGCATCTTTTCTGAACTCTTCCGAGTATTTGGCCATGATCCATATCCTCCCAGCCAGTCCTACAGAACTGGCGGACAAGAGTCAATCAAACCTTCAGCAGACCCCGGAGCAGATCTCGCACCGGTTGAAGACAGACTTCCCTGATGATGGATCCATGCGAATCAGCCCGGAGGCGATCTACCAGTCGCTCTATATCGAGGGTCGCGGCGCGCTGAGGCGCGAGCTCGTCTGGAACCTCCGCACGGGCCGGGCGCTGCGCGTCCCGAGGGAGCGGTCGCGGCGCAAGACCTGGGCGCACGTCACGCCGGAGACGCTCATCAGCGAACGCCCGGCGGAAGCCGCCGATCGCGCTGTCCCGGGGCATTGGGAGGGCGATCTGCTGATCGGGTTGGAGCGTTCCGCGGTCGGCACAGTCGTCGAGCGCAAGACCCGCTACACGCTGCTCGTTCACCTTCCCCGCGAGGAAGGGTATCGGCACAAGGAGACGCCGAAGAACGGTCCGGCATTGGCCGGCTACGGCGCCATCACGATGAAGAACGCCCTCGTGAACACGATGTCGACGCTCCCGAACCAGCTGGCGCGGTCGTTGACCTGGGACCGCGGCAAGGAGATGTCCGCGCACGCGCAGTTCCGCGTCGAGACGGGCATCCCCGTGTTCTTCGCCGACCCGCAGTCGCCTTGGCAGCGCGGAACGAACGAGAACACCAACGGGCTGCTACGGCAGTACTTCCCGAAGGGCACCGACCTGTCTCGCTGGAGCGCCGAAGACATCGAGGCCGTCGCTCACGCGTTGAACACGCGGCCTCGGAAGTCGCTCGGATGGATGACTCCCGCCGAGGCGTTCAACGAGCAGCTACTGTTGCTCCAACAGTCCGGTGTTGCATCGACTGGTTGAGCCCGGTCGGTTCTCATCGCTTGCCAACACTGGTGTTCTAGTACAGGATGGCAAGGGTGGGAA
>CAMCJC010000388.1 GCA_945875065.1 uncultured Propionibacteriaceae bacterium
CTCGTGACCGCGCACCTGCGCCCCCACGGCATCGACTACTGCGATCCCGACGTCTTTGACCGCCTCACGCGCGCCTGCCAGGCCAAGGCCCGGTCCGCCATCACTCCCCTGCCACAGCGCGCCTACGCCCGCTACGTCATCTCGGAGCTCCACCGCGTCGGTTCCTGCGACTCGCTTCAAGAGGCGCTGCTCCGCCTCGCCGGGACAATCGCCCCGGCGAGCCTGTGGGAGACGCATCTGCTGCCCGCCCGCTGCTCCGGGTATCGACCAGTCGACCTCGATCTCCTCCTCGCACAGGGCGGCGCTGTGATCCGGATTTTCGGCGACGGCGACGACCCGCCCATCGCGATCCTCGATCCCGAGGACCTGGACCTCCTGCCGCCGCGCCCCGAACCCGACGACGCGGCCGTCGAGTTCGCTACCCGCCTAGGCGATGGCACGATCTGCGCCAGCGAGGCCGAGGCTGCCTGGCATGCGGCCGCCGCCGGCACCATCGCCCCAGCCTCGCTGGAGCCCCTGCGCCGCCGCCTCGCCCCTCATCGCGTCAAGGGGCCGCCGCCCCGGCGACCCGCCCGGTTGCGCCTGGCCCGGCCGTCACGCCCGCTCCGTGGGCCGGAGACGTTGCCCGGCCGCTGGTACGCCGTCGCCGACCCCCAGCCGGATGCCGGCGGGCAACTCACCGTCTGGCTCGCCCACCACGGGCTGGTCACCAAACAGATCGCGGACGGCATCCCCGGCGGCTGGTCGGCTGTCTACCGTGACTTGCGGCAGGTCGAGGCCCAGGGTTTCCTGGACCGGGGGGTCTTCGTCGATGGCCTCCCACCGGCGCAGTTCGCCCCGCCCGACTTCCTGAGCCGCAGCGCCCCCTACCGCGAGGCCTGCCCGGGCTCGGCACAACTGCTCGCCGCCCTCGACCCGGCGAACCCGTACGGTACGGTCCTCCCGTGGCCCGATCACCCATCCGCGCGCCCCACCCGGGCCCCGGGCGCGCTGGTGGTCGTCCTCGACGGAAGATGCCTGGCGTATCTCGGGCGCGGCGGCCGCTCCCTCGCCCTCTTCTCCGACGAGGCCGCCGCCGTAGCCGATGCCCTCCTGCGGGCCGTGGCGGCCGGCCGCCTGGGACGTTTCCGGATCGCAGAGATCGACGGGGAACGAGCCACCGCCCACCCCAGCGCGAGCCGCCTGCTGGCTGCAGGGGCCAGGATTCACCCTCAGGGCCTGGTGTTCGAAACCTGACTACGCGACCAGCCGCGCCGCAAGGGCTTCGCGCGCCTCGGCCGGCAGCGGGGCGGGCCGCATGGCCTCGTCGGCGGCCACCAGGATCGTGCGACCTTTGGCGAAGACCGTGCCATCCTCAGGGTCGTACACCTCGGCGGCCAGAGTGACGGATGTACGACCCAGATGGACCGGCGCCGTGCGGGCCGCGTAGGGGGCGACGCGATACCCGAGCTGGTTTAGGTAATCGACGTCCTGCCGGGCTATAAGCCAGTTGCGGCGGGCCACCCCGCCGCCGGTGCGGGCCATAGCTGGTGTCCAGCCGGTCGTCGCCGTGATGCGGGCCTGCATCAGGAAGTCAAACATCTTGACGTTGTTGACATGCCCGTACGAGTCGAGGTCGGACCAGCGCACCGAGCACGGCGTCGTCGTCGCATCCGTTGGCAGTTCCGGCGCGGTCAACGGGCGCAGGGTCTCCGCCTCGGCTTGATGGTCGGCGAGCCAGCCCCGGTCCGCCGGTCCGAGACGCGCCGGCTTCTGAGCCTGAAAGTCGAATGGGCACAGCACCGTCCGCGCCGTGGCGACCCGGCAACCGTTCTGCGACAGCTCGTAGGCGACCTCGAAACGAGCGCCACCCAGCTTGGCCACGACTAGGTCGACGACCACGCCGCCGTCCGCGTAGGCGATGGGCGCGTCGTAGCGGATCTGGTGTCCGACGACGACCACGCCGGAGTCGAGTAGCTCCGACGCGGGCCCGGCGCGGAAGAACTCGGCGCGGGCCTCCTGCAAGTAGTCGACGACGAGCGCGTTGTTGACGTGCCCCTGCGCGTCGAGGTCGGACCAGCGCAGCGGAACCGTGGCCCGGAACACGTCTAATCCTCGGCGTCGTAGAGGGACTCGATCAGCGCCGCGTGTTTCTCGGTCACCAGTGCGCGACGGATCTTCATGTTGGGTGTGACGCCGTCGTTCTCGACGGTCAACTCGTGGTCGAGGATCGCGAACCGCTTGATGGTCTCCCACCGCTCCAACCGCTCGTTGGCCTTGGCGAGTTGCCGGGTGAGCGATTCGCGGATCTCCGGCAATTGCGTGAGCTCGGCGTACGTCTTGTCCCCCAGCCCGCGCTTGTCGGCCCACTTTCGCAGCAGCACCGGGTCGAGGACGAACAGCGCCGAGCAGTACTTGCGACCCTCGCCGACGGCGATCGCCTGCGAGATGTACGGGATGTTGGCGGTGACGGCGTTCTCAACCTTCTGGGGAGCGATGTACTTGCCGCCGGAGGTTTTGAACAGATCCCTCTTGCGGTCGGTGATCGTGAGGTTGCCGGCCTCATCGAATACCCCAAGGTCGCCGGTGTGGAACCAGCCGTCGCTGAACGCCTCGGCCGTCACCTCGGGCAGGTTGTGATACCCGGGCGTGATGATCGGCCCTCGCAGCAGCACCTCGCCGTCGTCGGCCAGCTTCGTCTCGATGCCGGGCATCACCTTCCCCACCGAGCCCAGCTTCGGCTCCGCCGGCACGTTGAGGACCGCGATCGCCGAGGTCTCGGTGGCGCCGGAGCCCGCGATGATCAGCCGACCCGCCGAGGCGAACCACTCCTGCACCTGGCGCGACAGCTTCGCCGCCCCG
>CAMCJC010000389.1 GCA_945875065.1 uncultured Propionibacteriaceae bacterium
AGGGCGGGAACACCATAGTCTTCGGTAAGACCCCGACGGTGCACAACACCGATGTGCCCGGGTTCGTGCGAGCCTGCAGACGGCGCGGCCTGGATAAGGTCGTATCGGCCGCCATCGTAGGCAACGGCGCGACCGCCCGGTCGCTGATGGTTGCGCTATCCGGACTGTCCGTGGTCCGCGTCACAGTGTTGGCACGGCAGGTAGAACGCGCCGCCAAACTGGTGGACCTGGGCATTGCGCTGGGGATCGACACAACCGCGATCCCGCTCGACCAGCCTTTCGAGCCCGTGGACCTAATCGCCTCGACGATCCCAGCCGCCGCGAGTCGGCCGTTCGCCGAGCGCTGGGCCGCCCGAGGAAGCTGGCTCTTCGACGCCGTCTACAACCCATGGCCCACGCCGCTCGTTGCCGCTGCCGGGCCCGGCCAGGGCATCATCAGTGGGCTCGAGCTGCTGGCCGGCCAGGCCGTCGACCAATTCCGCCTCCTGACGGGACATCGTCTCGACTATGACGTCGCCCTGTCCGCCGCGCACGCACAGCTCGGCGCCTCCGGCAAGGCCTGACACAATGGCCGCATGCTTCGATACCTCACGGCCGGCGAGTCACACGGGCAGGCGCTCATCGCAACGATGGAGGGTATTCCCGCGCACGTGCGGGTTGGGGTAAACGAGATCAACTCGGCCCTGGCTCGGCGCCGATTGGGGGTCGGGCGTGGGGCACGCATGAAGTTCGAGGCCGACGAGGTCACCTTGCTGGGGGGCTTCCGGCACGGCAAGACCCTCGGCTCTCCGGTGGCGATCATGATCGGGAACACCGAGTGGCCCAAGTGGCAGCAGGTCATGGCCCCAGGCGATGTGGTGGAGACAGATCTCGCAGACTCGGCACGCAACTCGCCGCTGACACGGCCCCGCCCCGGGCACGCCGACCTCGCGGGCATGCAGAAGTACGACTTCGCCGAAGCCCGCCCCATCCTGGAGCGTGCCTCCGCCCGGGAGACCGCCGCCCGCGTGGCCCTCGGCACTGTCGCGGCCGCGTTCCTGGATCAGGCGCTCGACGTCAAGATCCTCAGCCATGTCGTCCAGCTCGGCCCGATCGTCGCGCCCGACGGGGTGATTCCACACTTCGACGACCTGCCGGCGATCGACGCCGATCCGACCCGCTGTTTCGACCCGAAGACCGCCGCGGCGATGGCCTCGGAGGTTGAGGCCTGCCGCCGCGACGGCGACACCCTCGGAGGCATCGTCGAGGTGGTCGTGTGGGGCTTGCCGCCCGGCCTTGGTTCCCACATCCAAGGCGATCGACGCCTTGACGCACGCCTGGCGGGTGCGTTGATGGGGATCCAGGCGATCAAGGGGGTCGAGTTCGGCGACGGCTTCGACCTCGCCAAGCGTCGCGGCTCCGATACACACGATGAGATCCTGCCCACCCTCGATGGCATCGCCCGCGCTACGCAGCACGCCGGCGGTGTCGAGGGGGGCATGTCGACGGGTGAGGTACTCCGAGTGCGGGCGGCGATGAAACCGATCGCGACCGTTCCCCGGGCACTTCGAACCTTGGACGTCACCACCGGTGAGTCCGCGACGGCCCATCACCAGCGCTCCGACGTGTGTGCCGTGCCCGCTGCGGGAGTGGTCGCCGAGGCGATGACGGCGTTGGTGCTCGCAGAGGCGGCGCTGGAGAAGTTCGGCGGCGACTCTGTCGCCGAGACCCGACGCAACCGCGACGCGTACCTGGCGGATTTGGAGCTCCGCGGGCTCGAGGTTCGGTCATGACGATCGCCCTGGTCGGGGCACCCGGCGCCGGCAAGACCACCGTCGGCGAGGAGGTCGCGCGCCTGCTCGAATGCGATTTCGTTGACGTCGATGCCCGGATCGAGGAGGCCGTTGGCAAGCCAATTGCCGAGATCTTCGCCGACGAGGGTGAGGCGCATTTTCGGGCCCTAGAAGAGGAGGCCACGATCGAGCTGTTGGCAGCAGGCGGGGTTGTCAGCCTCGGCGGAGGAGCCGTCATGAACCCTCGCATCCGCGAGGCCCTAGCCGGCCACGACGTGGTGTGGCTGAAGGTCTCGATCCCGCAGGCCGCGCGTCGCGTCGGTTTGAACACCGCGCGCCCGCTGCTGCTCGGGAATATCCGTGGTCGCCTGATCGAGCTCCTGCGCGAACGCACCCCCTTCTATGAACAGGTAGCCACCTTGCAGGTCAACACCGATGACCGTGAGCCCGCCGACATCGCGGCCGTCATCGTCGCCCGGGAGACGCAATGAGGATCGAAGTGCGGGCCGCCGCCCCGTACAGCGTCCACATCGATCGCGGCTGTTTGACCGAGTTGGCCCCATCACTAGGAGACGCGGCGCGCGTGGCGATCATCCACCCTGCCCCACTGGCCGCCCTGGTCGAGCGGATCGCCGCCTCGCTCGACCAGCAGGTTGTCACCGTCTCGATACCGGACGCGGAGGCCGCCAAGACGCCTTCGGTGTTGACCGCCTGCTGGGACCGCCTGGCTGAAGTCGGGTTCACGCGCAGCGACGCGATTGTCGGGTTGGGCGGCGGCACCACCACGGATCTGGCCGGGTTCGTCGCCGCCACCTGGCTGCGAGGCGTGCGCTACGTCTCGATCCCGACGTCAGTGCTCGGGATGGTCGATGCCGCCGTCGGAGGCAAAACCGGCATCAACCTGGCCGCCGGCAAGAACCTCGTCGGCGCGTTCTACGAGCCCGCGGCGGTCCTGTGCGACCTCGATCTTCTCGCCGGCCTGCCCGAGGCCGAGGTGCGTTCCGGGCTAGCCGAGGTCGTCAAGTGCGGTTTCATCAGCGACCAGGAGATTCTGCGGATCGTTTC
>CAMCJC010000390.1 GCA_945875065.1 uncultured Propionibacteriaceae bacterium
TTCGCTCCGATGCCGAACAGGAATGGGCCGAACGCGGCGATCGCAGCCGTCCAGCCGATGACGCCGCCCGCCTGACGGGGCTCGAAGATCATCGGCATCTGCTTGAACGTCGACGCGTTCCCGATCCCGGAGAACAGGAAGATCGCGAGCATGCCCCACAAGTAGATGTTGAAACTGCCGTCCATAGCGGCGGGGCTGGATGCGTTCGGGGTCAAGCCCAGGATGGTGATCGGGATGGAGATCGCGAGGCCGACGCCGGAGATGAGCGTCCAGATCGCGCCGCCCATCTTGTCGGTCAGCGGGGAGAACGCGACCCGCGCGCCGGCACCGACCAGCGGACCGAGGAACGCGTACACGGCCGGGTCCTTGAGGACGTAGCCCTGAGCGACGAGCGCGTCGAGACTCGCGTTGACGCCGTAGAGGTTGGTCATGAGCAGGCCAAACAGGGCCGACAGCCCGGAGAACGTGCCGAAGGTCATGATGTACAGGTACGTCATGTACCAGGTGTCGGGGTTGCTGAAGATGTCGAACTGCTGTTTGATGTTCGCCTTGATCGGCACCGACCTCAACGCGAACCACGACCAGATCGCTACGGCCACTAGAATCGGTACCCACACGAATGCCGAGTTTTGGTACCAGACGTCGCCCTTGGCGGTGTGCTGGGCGCCGCCGAGGAATGCGATCATCGAGAACCCGATGAGCCACGGGGTGAGCAGCTGGATCAGGGAGACGCCGAAGTTGCCGATGCCGGCCTGGAGGCCGAGCGCCGTGCCCTGGAGCCGCTTCGGGAAGAAGTACGACGTCGACGGCATGTAGCCGGAGAACGCGCCGCCGCCGATGCCGGCTAGGAAAGCCAGGATCAGAAACGTCCAGTAGCTGGTATTCGGGTTTTGTACGGCGAAGCCCCAGCCGACCAGCGGGACGATGAGCAGCACGGAGGTCATCGTCACCATCTTTCGGGTGCCCATGATCGGCGGCAGGATCATCCACAGCAGACGAAGCAGGCCGGCCGACAGGCCCACCATCGACGTCATCCAATACAACTGATCCTTGGAGAAGCTAAAGCCGATCGACTTCAGCTTCGGGATGATTGCGCTCGGCAGGAACCAGGCGGCGAACGCCATGGTGAGTGAGATCGTGGTGATCGTGAGAGTGCTCCAGGCGAGCTTGGAATCCCAGGTTTTCTCGTCCTCGGGGTTCCAATTCTGGAGCCACTCCTTGGAACGGGGCTTCTCGTCGATCGGCATGAGGGTCTCCTGCGTTTTAGTGGGGTTGGGGGACCTCGACGAGGTCTTGGTCGGGGTTTTCCCGCTTCATGCGGGAGATCACCAGGTGCATCCAGATGAGGGTGCCGCCGGTGATGACGGTCATAACGATGTACGGCGTCGAGTTCAGACCCGTAACCCCCTGGATCGCCGCGAACATGGGTGGCAGGAAGAATCCGCCCAAGCCTCCCAGCATGCCGACGAGGCCGCCGACGGAGCCAACGTGGTGCGGGAAGTAAGTCGGAATGTGCTTGTAGACGGCGGCCTTGCCGATACCCATCGCACAGCCGATTAGGAAAACCAGGACCACCACGAGCCATAGCGGCAAGCCGTAGCCCTCGAAGACCATCTCGCCGCTCTGCTCGACCCAGCGGCCGCCGCTAGGAACGCACAGAAGCGTGAAGAAGGCGCCGATGGACAAGAACGTGGCGTACATCGCCTTGCGGGCACCCCACTTATCGGAGACCCAGCCGCCGACCGGGCGCAGCAGCGAGGCGGGGAAGATGAAGCTGGTGGTGATCAGGCCGGCGACGGCGAGCTTCTGCGCCAGAAGCTTCTTGCCCTCGGCGCTGGCCTTGTCAAGACCCATCCCTTCGGGGCCACCGATGTAGCCGAGGAAGTTGTCAACGTAGTAGTTCGGCAGGGTCGCGGAGAAGGCGACGTACGCGCCGAAGACGATGACGTAGTACAGGCTGAAGCGCCATACCCGGATGTCTTTCAGCGGGCGCAGCATGTCACCGAGGTGCGCATCGGCCTCCGGTTTGCGATCCACCTTCGGCACGATGAACCACTGGAGGGCGCAGACCATGAGCAGCAGGAAGCCGTAGACGATGGGGATCAAGCGCCACCCGCCGGGGACGAAGCCGAAGTACAAGGAGCCGGCGGTCGCGGCGATGATGCTGGGCCCGATCAGCTTCGTGACCGACGCGCCGACGTTGCCCGCGCCGAACACGCCGAGCGCGAAGCCCTTGTGGTGCTGCGAGAACCAGGCGGAGTTCCACGCGACGCCTGCCGAGAATGAATTGCCGACGATGCCGACGAAGAAAGCCAGCACCAGCAGCAGCCAGTAACTGTTCGCCAGCGAGACCAGGAACGACGCTACGGCGCCGACCAGCATCATCACGGTCATCACGATCTTGCCGCCGAAGCGGTCGGCCAGGATGCCGGCAGGCAGGCGCCACATCGAGCCGTTGAGGACGGCTACGGCCGAGATCCAACTCAGTTGGAAGTCGTCGAGCCCGAACTCCTGAGCGATGGGCTTGCCCAGGATGCCGAACATCAGCCAAACCGCGAACATGAGGGTGAACGAGATGCTCGACATGGTCAGCACGCGGACGGCGCCGCGCGTCTCGTGCTCAGTAGTGGAGGTCATCACCGGTGATCCTTTTAATTCCTGCCTTTACTGGCCAGAGCCTAGGCCTGCCTGTAGTATCTCGTCAAAGGTTACGCGCTTTTACCCCGATGGATAGGGCTTGAAGGGCAAGGCCTGGAGGACAGGTGTGGGAAGGATCGCCAATTGGTCCGACCAATTTTTATTCGACGAGGAGGCCGCGATGCCCGAGC
>CAMCJC010000391.1 GCA_945875065.1 uncultured Propionibacteriaceae bacterium
ACAGCGGCCCCCGCGGGCTTTGTCCTGCCGCCCAAACCCGAGACTCCACTCACCGTCAAGGCCGGACTGACGGAGATCGCGACGGCCTACGACGCGACGATCCCGAACACCAAGGAGCGGGTGCCCGGCCTTCCGCTGACTGGTGCCAACAGCCAGCTGCTCATGACCACCGGCGGTATCGGCCTCCTGCTCATCGCCGGGATCGCCGTCGCGATCGTCCGCATGCGCAAGCGGAGGCTCGCGTCGGAGGCAGTCGACTGAGAGAATTGACGATGATCCGGCAGGTCATGACGCGTCGCTCCCGGGGTGCTTGGCGCTTTTCCTGGGCTTCGCTCGTGCCTGCCGGCATCGCGTTCGTCGGCATGATCGTGCTGGCCTATCCGTCCGTCGCGGGTTGGATCAGCCAGTACAACCAGTCGCGGGTCCTCACCGGCTACGAGGGCGAGGTCACGGCGGCGAACTCCGCGCCCGCGGAGCGGCTGGCCCAGGCGCGCGCCTACAACGAAGCCCTCAACGCCGGAGCTGTCCTGGAGGCAGGCACCAATATTCCGACAGGCTCCGGGACCACTACCGACGCCTCCCTCGACTACGACTCCATCCTGCGGGCCACTGCGGACGGCCTCATGGCCCGGCTGAGAATCCCCGCCATCGACGTGGACCTGCCCGTATATCACGGCACTGCGGACGCGACCCTCCTGGCGGGGATCGGGCACCTTGAGGGCACGTCGCTTCCCGTGGGAGGGGCCAGCACGCACGCGGTGCTCACCGGGCATCGCGGTCTCGCGCAGGCCGAGATGTTCACCCACCTAGACCGGGTCGCCGTAGGTGACACCTTCACCGTCGAGGTCTTCGGGGAGGTGCTCGCCTACCGGGTCGTCGAAACGAAGGTGGTGGAGCCGTCCGAGACGGAACCGCTGAAGATGGCAAAGGGGCGCGACCTCATCACCCTGGTGACCTGCACGCCCCTGGGTATCAACACGCATCGCATCCTCGTGATCGGGGAACGCATCCTGCCCACACCCACGAAGGACCTAGATGCTGCGGGCCAGGCCCCAGAACTCCCGCGATTCCCCTGGTGGGCGGTTGGTCTGGCCGGCGGCTCAGTGCTAATCGGCTTATACATCTGGCGGTCGGGTTACCCCGTGAAGCGGGGCGGAAAGAGTTCGCGGGCTCTGTCGGCACGGTCGACCTGATTCGACGCACGATGGCGTAGGGGAGGGCCTGGCGGCGGGAGCACCCGATCGGGGCGATCATCTTTAGCGATGTCAAGAACTCCGAATGCCCGCGGTGCGGATCGCATCATCGGTTTGCCGTCTCTAAGGCCTGTTTCGAAACTCATGCTGCCTGGAGCAGGCGGCCTAGCACCCTAACAGCTTGGCCAGCACGTTCTACTGCAAGAGGCAGTTGTTGTGACGCTAGGTCGTCTAGCCCAGCCCTTCCTCGCCGAGAACAGCACTTTCGAAACAGGCCCTAAAGAGCGCGCCCAACCGGCTGGCCGCTTCCCTTGATGACGCGTCTTCGGCTAGTACCATCTTCAGAGTGCCTGGAGCTAACCACCCCGCAGTCCCGCCCATGACCGGACGGCAGTGGGGCATCATCGTCGTCCTGACCGGGGCCGTGATGCTGCTGGCGATCGACGGGACGGTGCTGTCGCTGGCTGTGCCACGCCTGACCGCCGACCTGGAGCCCAGCGCCACCGAATTGCTGTGGATCGGCGACGTGTACTCGTTCGTCCTGGCTGGCCTGTTGGTGACGATGGGCAACGTCGCGGACCGATTCGGGCGGCGCCGGGTGCTGATCGTCGGCTCTGCGGGTTTCGGGTTGGCCTCGCTCGTCGCGGCGTTCGCGCCGACGGCCGGGGTCCTGATCGCAGCGCGCGCTGGGCTCGGCCTGTTCGGGGCGACGATCATGCCGTCGACGCTGTCCATCCTCCGCGACGCCTTCCGCCACCCGCTGCAACGCACCCGCGCGATCGCGATCTGGTCCGCGGGCGCGACGGGCGGTGCCGCCGTCGGGCCGCTGGTCGGCGGGTTCCTGCTGGAGCACTTCTGGTGGGGGTCGGTGTTCCTAATCAACCTGCCGGTCATGGCCGGCGTAATCGGGGCCGGGTGGGTGCTGATCCCCGAGTCGCGCGGCGATACCAAGGCGCGCATCGACGTCGCCTCGGCGGCCCTGTCGGTCGCGGCGATCGTGCCGATCGTCTACGCCGTCAAGCACCTAGCGAGCGAGGGCTTCGACTGGGTCGTCGTCGCCACCGCAGTCGTCGGGTTGGCCGCCGGGTGGGTGTTCCTGCGACGCCAGCGACGCCTGGCCACCCCGCTGATCGACGTCCACCTGTTCCGCATCCCGGCGTTCACAGGTGCGGTCGTAGCGAATGGGATCGCGATCTTTGCCCTGGCCGGGCTGCTGTTTTTCTTCTCCCAGTATCTCCAGCTGGTGCGCGGGCTGAGCCCGCTGATCGCCGGCCTGGTGGAACTGCCGGCGACGATCATGTCGGTTCTGGTCGCGCTCGTGGCGGTCGCGATCGTGAAGCGGCTCGGCGCGGGCCGCTCGATCGCATCGGGCCTGATCCTGTCGGGGCCGGCGATGGCGCTCATCGGCTTCTCGGCCGGGCTGCCTGGCTACGTGTGGCTGCTCGTCGGCATCAGCCTCGCGGGCCTCGGCATCGGCCTGGCCATGACCCTGTCGACCGACGCCATCGTCTCGGCCGCGCCCGTAGAACGCGCCGGGGCCGCGTCGGCGATCTCCGAGACCGCCTACGAACTCGGCGTCGCAATGGGGATCGCTCTGCTGGGGTCGCTGCAGACGGTGTTCTACC
>CAMCJC010000392.1 GCA_945875065.1 uncultured Propionibacteriaceae bacterium
GAGCTGTCGATCTTCGACAGGCGGGTCATCATGATGTTCTTGCGGTACCGCTGTGTGACGTTCTGGAGGAGCTCCTGCTCGACGAAGGCTTCGCACCAGGCGCGAATGAGGTCGTAGGTCTCTTTGATGAGTGCATCCTGCTCCACCGGCTCGGCGCTCGCCATCTTTTCAAGTTTGACGTTGATCCGCTTGGCTAGATCGGCTGGCGTATCGAGCCTCGGCTCGACGTCCGGAGCCAGGATTCCCTTGGCCTCTCCGCCGTCGCGCACCTCGTAGATTCTCGTCCTGAGTTTCTTGTTCTGCCTGGCCGCCATCAGCGCTGACGCGAACATGATGTTGTGGGTCAAGACAACGACCTGATGTGTCTCGGCGAGATTCTGGATGCGTGCAGCAACCTCGTCAAGTCTGCGGTAGTCGAGGCTTGTCACGGGGTCATCGAAGATCAGAGGTGCTTTGGTCCCTCGCATCCGATTCTCGGCAAGAAAGTCGGCCAGCGCCAACACCTTCTGCTCACCCTCCGAGAGCACCGCAGAGGGCTTGTAGGAGGCGACCGCCTTCTTACGTTGCGCCTGTCCGCTGCGCCCTTGGAATCGAAGTGCGACGTGAGGCGCTCGGAGGCGAGCGCACTCCTCGTTGAACAGCGTCTCGAAGTTCTTGTTCACGAGGTCTTCGCTGGCGAGTTTGGACTGGACCGTGAGCTGTTTCGACGCGCCGATTGAGATGACCCGTGAGAGTTTGTCGAGTTGTTGCGCTCTTCGCTCGCGTCGGACATACTCGCGGGCTGCGACGATGTTCCGGTTCAGCTCAATGCGTGCAGCGAGCTCTGAGAGTTCCTTCTGTTTTTCGGTGAGCGCGGTTGCCGCATTGGCTTTGTCCTCCGACATCTGCTGGACCGTGGCCTGCTCAGTCGCCAGTTCGGCTGCGACCGTAGACGCCACTGTTTCTGCGCTCTCTCGGAGGTTGCCTCCGGTCACGGGCTTACCATTCGCGGTGTCCTGAGCGGCCGCCCGGGCCGCCGCGAGCACCTCACACGCTTGAGTGGCCCATGCCGGTGGGTCTTCAGCATCCCGCTGTTCTGTGGCGAACTCGTTCGCGCGGGTTAGTTCGGCTTCGTCGAACCTGAGGCTGGAGTTACGCAACTCAGTGTTCGCGGTCTCGACCTGACAGGCTAGCGTTTCATTGAGGAATGTGCGATATCGAGTCAGCAGATTCAAGGCCGTCGGGCTGAGCTCCTGCATGCAGTACAGGCACTTGTCCCCGGCTGTTGGATAGTGCTCGCGGTCAAGGTGTCGGCGGTACGCGTCTCCCGCAACGATGAACTCCTGCCATTCCTCATCTGCTGGGCCTGGGAGCTCATCCTGGCCGAAGAGTTGCTCTCGCGCTTCCATCCTTCGATCTTCTGCCTCCTGGAGTTTCGCTCGGGCTCTCTCATAGACGACCGCGTCGAAGTTCATCACCGTCGTAAGGACACCGTGCAGACGATTGAGGTGACGCACCCTCTCCTGCGTACTGGAAAGGATCGCGTCGAGCGAGTTGGAACGGAGTGCCGCGATCTCACCTTCGAGACGCTCGCGCTTGGCCTCGGCACCTTCGGGCAGTGTTGCCAGTGCGTCAAGCTCCTCGAGGTCTGTGGTAGCGCCCAGGGTCTCGATTACGGGATACACCTTCGTACCTCGCGTGAACTTTGATAGAAACGGGTTGCTCCCCAGTGTCAAGGCCTTGATTTCGGCCGCGATCCTCTGCTGAATGCCCTGCAGCCCGGTAGCGACGTGACTAAACAGTGCGAGTTCAGCCGGGGTGTAGACGTAACCCAGATCGCTGTCAACGTGTAGCGAGACTGCGCTCGCGTCGAAAACGCTGATGCGGGTGAATGGCGCAAGGCCGGATTCGTTCTTCCACATCACCGAGGACTCGGTGCCAGACAGTCGGTACTGGATGGTGGCGCTGGGCGACGGCGGGCAGTCAGGATAGGTTGTGTGCGCGTTCGGCAGGATGTCCTCAGCGGTCCGAACAGCCGAGATGCGCTTCAGTACGCGCGCATACCCGGTCTTCCCCGATCCGTTTTGCCCAAAGAGCACGGTCAGTTCCGGGTCGAAGTCAAGTTGTTGGTCGGCGGCGAGTGCGTTGACGCCTTTGATGTTCGCCAAACTAACGAGTTCGAGAGTCTCCTCTTCCGCTGCATCCGCAGCGACGAGTTCAAGCTTTGGGACTTCCGGTGCCTCGCCATCGCTAAGCCCTTTCTCAGCGAGTAAGGTGGTGTAAGCGGCGTCCAGCAGGGCATCGCTCGGCGCCTGGCGAGAGAGGATCGTTTCAGCGGTGATCTGACGCACCCATGCGTCCTGACCGTTCGCCCAATCCACCAACAGGCGTCGGGGCGTCGCATTCCCCAAGTTGACTGAGACCTCTTGATCGACCACGTCTACCTCCGTCCTGGCGAACGGTGTCAGGAAATACGTGTCACCGGTCCAACTCGAACTGTCATGGTGCTATCCATTATGCCCAAGGAGCTGGGGTCAGGCTGAACGACACAGCGGACCCGCCGCTCCGAAGCTCACTCTGGCTCACAGCGACGGTCCCGTGCGCTGGGTCTGAGCGCGTCGAGAGTGTTCTTGGTCTTGTTCGACGCGAGCGACGTTCAGCGTTCGGTCGAGGGCTGCACGGGCCCGTGCAGCGTCGATCTTCTGGGCAGCTGACTCGGGTGGGGTGCCGAGCGGTGCCGGGTCGGTGATCTGGTAGCGGTCACGGTAGGCGGCCACAACCAGGGCGCAGCGTCGCCACTGTTGCCGCTCCCGCCCGCCGGTGGGGATCGGGCCGAGT
>CAMCJC010000393.1 GCA_945875065.1 uncultured Propionibacteriaceae bacterium
CGCTCAGCCCGGGCAACCCGATCAGCAGATCGCATCGGTCACAGTAGCCGCTCTCACGGCGGCCCGAAGGTAAGCTCATTCACGTCGAGGTCCTTGCGATCAGAAGAGGTAGAAGTCCTCTTGGCCACCGTGGAGGTCGCCGCACACTCCGGGCAAGGATTATGGGGCAACAGTCTTGCAAGGACACGATCAGCCGGATCACCGAGAAAGTCACCGGCGAGCTCGCCGAATAGGCTTCCCGGCCGCTGGATGCGATCTATCCGGTGATCTTCGTCGATGCGCTGGTGGTGAAAGTCCGTGACGAGCAGGTGCGTAACACCCCGTATCTCAGTCGTCATGGGCGTAACCGCGAACGGGGAGCGTGACATCCTCGGGATCTGGGCCGGCGACGGCTAGGAGGGGGCCAGGTTCTGGTCCGGAGGTGTTCACCGAGTTGAAGAACCGCGGTGTCCAGGACGTGCTCATCGCGGTCTGTGACAGCTTGAAGGGGTTTCCCGAAGCGATCAACCGGTGGGTGCAGCAGTGCATCGTGCACCTGATCCGCAACTCGTTTCGGTACGGGGGCCGGCAGCACTGCGACGGCATAGTCCGTTCGCTCAAGCCGGTCTACACGACCCCGAGCGAGGCTGCGGCGATCAAGCCTGTATCTGGGCTTGACCCCAACGGCGGAGGCCGGACACGCTGGGTGATGAGGTGGAAGCCCACACCGAACGCGTATCCGATCACCTTCGCCGGACGGTTCGAGAGGACCACTCACTGAAAACCACCGGACCCTACACGCCGTTCATCGGACAGACCCCTGTCTGTTGAACGGTGTAAGTGGTGGGTGTGAGGTGGTTAGACTGGGTGGTGTTTCAGGGTTGAGGAGGGATGATGGCGTCTAGTGGTGTGTTTGATCCGTCTCGGGGTTGGTGGGAGCAGATTGATAAGTCTGTGGTGTTGGGATTGTTGGAGGAGTGGCTGCCTGGCCAGTTGGAGGTGTTGGGGTTTGATGCGTTGTGGACCCCTAAACGGTTGATTGAGCGATTGGGCGAGGGGAAGATCGATCGGCAGGCGGTGGTTGAGGTGTTGGCCCGGTATCCGTATCTGCGTAGGCCTCCAACACCGGAGTGGGAGAAGGAGGCTGACGTACCACGCGAGGGGTCGTGGGAGGACGTCGCGCTTGCTGACATGCGGGAGCAGGTTGATGACGACTTCTACGGGGATATTCAGGATCTTGAGAACTATTTGGAGGGAACGTGAGCCGGCAGATACAGTCGGCGGTAAAGCATTGCGGATGGAGCACGTGGATCGCAATGGAAACCGACGCACGCTTGCCCAGACTGTCCTTTGGGCCGCGCCCTTCAAGGCCGAGGATCGCGTCGGGGCCTGACCAGTCAGGGACGTTGGTGAGGAAACCGGGGTGGAACCTAGACGAGCCGCTGATGCGTAGCCGGGACCGCCCGAGCTGGCGGGCCGCAAGCTCTCGGGTCCGGAACCCTTTCTGGGCCAGTACTGTGAGACCGAAGTAGGAATAGATATCTGGAGGGATGATGGCGTCTAGTGGTGTGTTTGATCCGTCTCGGGGTTGGTGGGAGCAGATTGATAAGTCTGTGGTGTTGGGGTTGTTGGAGGAGTGGCTGCCTGGTCAGTTGGGGGTGTTGGGGTTTGATGCGTTGTGGACGCCTAAGCGGTTGATTGAGCGGTTGGGTGAGGGGTTGGTGGATCGGCAGGCGGTGGTTGAGGTGTTGGCCCGGTATCCGTACCTGCGGATTCCTCCAACACCGGAGTGGGAGAAGGAGGCTGACGTACCACGCGAAGGGTCCTGGGAGGATCTGACATTTGCCGAGCTGATGGACTGGGTGGACATGCCGTTCTATGAGGAAGTTATGGATCTTCAGGATCAGCTGGGGGAAGAGTGAGTCTGCCGGACCGCCGCGCGGTGGAGCATTATCTGATCTTGCAGGGGCTGCGTGATCGAGGGGTGTTTGATCCATTTGGGCCGCACGCCAGCGTCTCGAATCCGGACTGGTTCAGGGCGCCCGGCAGCCCTAGAGGTGAACGAGGAGTTCTGCATGATGGTTTGGTGGGGGAGGTGTTGGGGGAGCCGCAGGCGGTTCGTGAAGGTGTTGTTCCGGTGGCGGTGGTGTTGGCTGGCCCTCCGGGGTCGGGGAAGTCAACGGCTCGGGGGGTGGTGTTCCAGGAGGGGTTGTTGGAGGTGACGGCTGGTCGGGGTGTGGGGGATTTTGTGACGGTTGATGCGGATTGGTTCAAGTCCCGGTTGTTGGAGGTGGCGGTTGAGGATGGGTCTTTTGAGTCGTTTCTGCTCCCGGATGAGGTGAAGCACCTGCGGGCTCAAGGTGAGGTGTTCTCGCCGCTAGACTTCGCGAGTCTAGTCCACGAAGAATCTTCTTTATTGGCTCAGCGATGCTGGCGGAAGGCTGTTGTGCAGCGTCGGGATGTGGTTTTGGATCAGGTGTGTTCGTCGTTGTCGAAGACGCAGGGTTTGGTGGGGGAGCTTGTTTCGGTGGGGTATTCGGTGCGGGTGTTGGGGATTGATGCTTCGTTTGAGGTGTCGGAGGCGAGTGCGTTTCACCGGTATTTGCGGGATCAGGTGAGGGATGGTCGGGGTAGGTATGTGCCGTCGGAGGTGTTGGGGGGTGTTTTTGATGCTGATGGTGTGGCGAGGCCGACGAAGGTGGTGCGGAGTCTTTTGGGGGAGGTGCCGTGTCGGGTGGATGGGGCGTGTTTGTTTGTGGCGGATCGGGTTGGGGTGTCGCCGCGGCTTGTGGCTCGTGGGGTGACGGTCGACGGCAGGATGATGTTGACGGAGGTT
>CAMCJC010000394.1 GCA_945875065.1 uncultured Propionibacteriaceae bacterium
GTAGACGATCACCTTCGAGATCGACGAGATCGCGCCGAGGGTAGCCATCGGGATCGCAGCCACGAGGCTGAACGTGCGCTTGATCGAGCCGGCCAGCATGCCGATGGCGTACCAGAACCCCAGGATCGAGATCGCGCCCAGCACGGTCAAGGCGTTATGCCAGTACATGAACTTGGACGGCCCCGTTCCGACCTGCGAGATTGCCATGTGATTCTCGCGCGTGAATCCCGAGGTAACGTTGTTGGAGCTGTACATCGTGAGCGAATCTGACCCGAAGCCTGTGTTCAGGTAGTTGTACATCGCTAGCGCGGATAGGATGCAGGCTACCGGGCCATCGTTCCAAACCTGGGCGCCGCAGCCGTGGACCTCGTTCTCGGTGGTAAACCTCTTGACGTTTTCTTCATCGATCGTTGTCACCAGGCCAGTCTTGGCCCAGAATGCTGGATGATTGTTTGGTGTGTATTTCGTATCTTCGCCAAAGCCTTCTTTGTCGCCGTATCCTTCATCTTTGATGAACCATTCCTGTTTTTCACTGTTGCTTACTTGGGATACTCGTGCCAGTGACTCTTTGATCTTGGACTCGTAGTCAGAGGCTGCGACCGTGGAGCTTGTCAGATACTTAGTAAGTATGCCAAATGTGGTAAGGACTGCATTCGCATCCGTGTTTGATTCCTTGTCTTTGCCCGGTGTCCCTAACTTCCAGGACTCATGGGCGTCTGAGGTGCTTCCCGGGAGACCTAGATTGTCATAGACGCCCTGGTGCGCCTGCTTGTTGATCGCTAGCGCGGAGGTACGAACATTCATGATGGAGTCCCTTGAGGCCTGGCCATTCTCCCAGCCGATCTCGGCGGCGGACGGGACGCCCAGCCGGTCTTTTGTGGCCCAGGACTCGAAGTCGACGTAGGTCATCAGGATTACGCGTGTCGGTCCGGAATGATTGTCTAGGAGGTGGTCATCGAACTTGCTCAGCACGTTCGTGTACATTGAACCGAGCAGGGGTAACCCCGCTCCGATGAAAACTGCTCGGACGGCGAACTTCTTGATGGCCCCGCCGCGGTCCATCTTCTTGAACAACAAGAGGCCGAGCGTCGTCGTTCCGAAGAAGAGCGGCATCAGGAAGTTCCAGGAGATGTCGTTGAGAGTCTTATACCACTTGCCGATCCAATGTGTCAAGCCTTCGAGTGGTCCCTCAATCATCGTCTTATTGCCGCCGTTGATCATGCCGTCGGCGAAGGTTTGGTTGATCGCCCTAACCCCCTCGTAGAACCACATGAATGGGTTTAGCAGTTGGAGGATTTGGATCACCACCCAGAACACCATGCTCGCGGCGAGAGCCAAGGCATAGGCTACCCACATAATCGAGCCGCCTATACCGCTCATGATCTGACCACTGATTCCCGAAGACATCGAGTCCAGCCCCAGATCTGCGTTGGCCGCCCCGAAGTGGGCATAATCCAGCATCCCGCGGAACAGATCCGCATCGCCGTTACCGGCGACAAGGGTGGAATACGCCACGGTCTGGGAGGAGCCGGAGATCTGAGAGAACAGCCAGCCTACTACGTCGAAAACCGAGAACTCGGGATCGGCATAGCCGAGCAGGCCGCCGCCTGCGGCAGCGCTCTGCGTTACCTCCTTCCATTCCTCGGTCATACCCTCACCGGGGGCTTTGTTATCCCCGTGCGGAGAGTTCTTCTCGCTGAAGTACATGGCGGCGTTTGAGGCGAGTCGGTACAGCGAGTAGTCCTCGGTGTTATCCTCATCTCCAGTAGCCCGAGCCGGGCTCGCGAACGCGAACGCGAGTAGTGGAATGATCAACGCTCCGAGCAGGCCAAGGACGAGGAGTCGTAAGCCGCGTTTTTCGCGTAGTCGTTTCATGTTGTGGTCACCTCCTGGGTTACTTCTTCGCGAGTCGTCGCGTCTTCCTGGCTTCTTTGGCCGGCTGTTCGCTGCCGAGGAGCTTTGCCTTCGGTTTGGCTGGCGCAGGTTCAGGTGCCTCAGCGACCTCCTCGGGCTCGGTGGCCCGAAGGCTGGTCAGGTTGGCGCCGGGCTCCGGCTTCTCCGCCATGATGGCCTCCATCCGGGCCTGTTCCTCGGCGCGGGCCGCCGCGAGCCGCGTCGCCCTCCGCTCCGCCTCGCGTGCCGGGTTGATACCGAGCGCTAGGTCGGTGCGGAAGACTACGTTGGAGACGCCGCGCCTGAGGTAGGTGAGATTCTCGCCTTTGGTCTTGATGAGGCCCTCCAAATCCGGCGGGATCTGCTGGTGCAGCTGTTTGGTGTATTCGACGACCGTCCGGTCACGCATCGGTCCGAACAGGGTGTAGTCGGCGGCGTCGAACTTGTTGAAGTCGCTGTCCGCCAGCATCTTGTCGACGTCGTTGTAGCTGTACACGACGCGACCTCCGCGATCGTGAAGGTGTTCGAACTGCATCGACAGGTATTTCTTGACGCGGTCGTCGATCTGCTCGGTTCCATGGATGATGACGGTGTCGCCGAGCCCCAGCTTTCCAACCGCGAAACCGACGATGTTCACCAGCTGCGCCATCGCCACACCCCGGCCGCGGCGTTGGAGCCGCGAGAAGTCGTAGACCACCCTCCGGGAGTCGCGAATGCCGTCGACGGAGTTCGCCGTGTAGTTGTTGAACAAGTCGCCGTTGGTCGAGAGCATCGAGTCCGCGATTCCCTGGATCACGTTCAGCGCCCGCAACTGGTCCGGGTCGTATTTACCAGCGTTCATCAGCGTCTTGTGGGCTGTATTCACGTAGGCCACGAACAGCTGTAGCCGCGGCACCTGGTCGTGGGGGATGTCCACGAT
>CAMCJC010000395.1 GCA_945875065.1 uncultured Propionibacteriaceae bacterium
CTAGGCTGAAGGTGTACCGTTCGACTGACACGAAAAGGGGCACCATGCCTGTTGCAACTCCCGAGGTCTACGCCCAGATGATTGATCGGGCCAAGGAAGGTAAATTCGCCTACCCGGCCATCAACGTCAGCTCCTCCCAGACGCTGAACGCCGCCCTGCAAGGCTTCACTGAGGCGGGCTCGGACGGCATCATCCAGGTTTCGACCGGTGGTGCGGAGTACTTCTCTGGCCCCACCATCAAGGACAAGGTCGCCGGCGCCGCCGCATTCGCCGCGTTCGCGCAGGAGGTCGCCAAGAACTACCCGATCAACGTAGCGCTACACACCGACCACTGCCCCAAAGACAAGCTCGACAGCTTCGTCCGTCCGCTGCTCGCTATCTCGGAGGAGCGCGTCAAGAACGGTCAGCTGCCCCTGTTCCAGTCGCACATGTGGGACGGCTCCGCGGTGCCGATGGAGGAGAACCTCTCGATCGCCGATGAGCTCCTCGAGCGCTGCGCCAAGGCCAACATCATCCTCGAGATCGAGGTTGGCGTCGTCGGGGGCGAGGAGGATGGCGTCGCTGCCGAGATCAACGAGAAGCTATACACCACCGTCGAGGACGGCATGCGCACCGCCGAGGTCCTAGGCCTCGGCGAGAAGGGTCGGTACATGACGGCCCTGACCTTCGGCAACGTACACGGCGTGTACAAGCCGGGTGCCGTCAAGCTGCGCCCCGAGGTTCTGAAGGAGATCCAGGACGCCGTCGGCGCCAAGTACGGCAAGGAGCGCCCGTTCGACCTCGTCTTCCACGGTGGCTCCGGCTCCTCCCCGCAGGAGATCTCCGACGCCGTCGACTTCGGTGTCGTCAAGATGAACATCGACACCGACACGCAGTATGCGTTCACCCGCCCCGTCGTGGACCACATGTTCCGCAACTATGACGGCGTGCTGAAGATCGACGGCGAGGTCGGTAACAAGAAGATGTACGACCCGCGTGCCTGGGGCAAGGCCGCCGAGGCCGGCATGGCTCAACGCGTTGTCGAGGCTTGCCAGTACCTTCGCTCCGCGGGTACCCACGCCTGATCGCCTTCTCTACGTAAAGGGGCCTCGTCCATCGCCGACGAGGCCCCTGACGCGTTGTTTGGTGGCACTCATCGCGTCTATCGTCAGGGAGTCCATCATCCACGGAGGTAAACCATGTCCCTTTCCAAGTCCCTGGGTGGGGGAGCCGGTGCGCTGCTGCTGGTCCTTTCCCTTAGCGCCTGCTCCAAGACCGAATCCCCATCCGCCAGCATCACCCCGACGACGTCCGCGTTCGTCGAGGCCCCGCACAGCGGCCCCGTCAGCGTGGCAGTTGAGACGGCGGTGCCTGCCGACTTCCCCAAGGACGTGCCGCTGCCCAAGGGGCAGCCCGTAAGAGTGGTGAAGGTCGAGGCCGGGTTCGCCGTCCGCTACACCGGGCTAGGCGACGCGGAGTACGACGCCTACGTCACCGAACTCAAGGATGCCGGATTCGAGAGCGCCGCTGATCCCTCCAAGACCGACACCTACCGGATGGAGACGCTTCAGAACTCCAAATGGGGGGTCAACGTCTCCCTGAACAAGGCCGCCGAGCCAGAGCTTGACGTCACCTTGACGCCCCTGCAGTAAACCGAAGCGGCTGCGTCGTCGGCATTGGCTGGCGACGCAGCCGCCGTGCGTCCGCGCCTGCGCGTTGACATCGTTGCCACATCTATTGACAAGCGGGTGTGCACTTTCGGTTGGTCATTTATCCCCTCCCACTTGACGCCCTGGAGACGCGTGATGTTAGCGTTAGCATCCTCAGGGGAAACGAGGCCGGGCATGGTCTGGGACCGACACGAAGGAGTGCACGTGGCGAAGCTGCTGGAGCTGAAGAACATCAGCAAGACCTTCCCGGGCGTCAAGGCGCTGCAGGGAGTCAACCTCGATCTCGAGGGCGGGGAGGTGCTTGGCCTGTGCGGCGAGAATGGTGCAGGCAAGTCGACGCTCATGAAGATCCTCACCGGCATCTATACCGCCGACCCCGGCGGCGAGATCTGGCTGGAGGGCAGCCAAGTAGAGGTGCGTGGCGTAAACCATGCCCGCGACCTCGGCCTATCGATCATCCACCAGGAACTCAACATGGTGCCCGATCTAACCGTCGCGCAGAACCTGTATCTCGGCCGGCCCGGCTCCCACAAGGCAGGCTGGGTGAGCGACCTGAAGCTGGTGAGCGAGGCTTCCGACCTGTTTGAGCGCCTCGGCATGGACATCAACCCGAAGGCTCGCATTGGCGACCTGTCGGTGGCGCGCCAGCAGATGGTCGAGATCGCCCGGGCCCTGTCCTACAACTCCCGAGTCTTGGTCATGGACGAGCCGACCGCCGCACTCACCGTCGCCGAGACCGATGCGCTCTTCGGCATGATCCGGGACTTCGTTAAACCAGAGACCGGATTGATCTATATCTCGCACCGCATGCCCGAGATCGAGGAGATCACCAACCGGGTCTCGGTCCTGCGCGACGGCCAGTACATCGGGACCGTGAACACCAAAGACGTCGAGATGCGCGAGATCATCTCGATGATGGTCGGCCGCGAGGTTTCCGCCGAGGCTCGGCCGAGGACCCAGCCGACCAGCGAGGACGTCGTGCTGCGCGTAGAGGGGCTCAGAACCAAGAAGCTCCTGCGCGACGTCAGCTTCGAGGTCCGCAAGGGCGAGATCCTCGGGTTCGCCGGGCTCATGGGCGCCGGCCGCACCGAGGTCGCCCGCTGCGTCTTCGGCGCAGACCCCCGCACGGCCGGAAACATCT
>CAMCJC010000396.1 GCA_945875065.1 uncultured Propionibacteriaceae bacterium
AGTGCCGTTCGTGCCAGGATCTGGCGCGCGGCGGGCCCGGCAGTATCGATGTCATCGAGATCGACGCCGCCAGCCACGGCGGTGTCGATGATGCCCGCGACCTGCGCGAGCGGGCGTTCTTCGCGCCGGTCCACAGCCGCTACAAGATCTACATCGTCGACGAGGCGCACATGGTGACCTCAGCCGGCTTCAACGCGCTGCTGAAGCTGGTGGAGGAACCACCGCCGCACGTGAAATTCGTGTTCGCGACGACGGAGCCGGAGAAAGTCATCGGCACCATCCGCTCCCGCACCCACCACTACCCGTTCCGGCTGGTTCCGCCGCGCGTCCTCGGCGACTACCTAGCGGAAATCTGCGCGGCTGAGGGGGTCGCGGTGGAGCCGTCGGCACTGCCGCTGGTCGTTCGGGCTGGCGCCGGATCGGTGCGCGACTCGCTATCGGTCCTGGACCAACTGCTCGGTGGCGCCGGGGCCGACGGCGTCTCCCACGAACAGGCGGCCGCGCTGCTCGGCTTCACGCCCGATTCGCTGCTCGATGAGATCGTCGACGCGTTCGCCGCCGGTGATGCCGCTGGGGTGTTCCGGTCGATCGACAAGGTGATTGAGGTGGGGCAGGACCCGCGCCGCTTCGCAGAGGACCTGCTGCGCCGCCTGCGTGACCTCGTGATCCTCGCCGCCGTCCCGCAGGCCGTCGAGAACGGTTTGCTCGACGTCCCCGCCGACCAGGCGCAGCGCCTAGCGACGCAGGTCGCGGGCCTTGGGGCTGGCGAACTCACCCGCGCGGCCGAGGTTATCGCTACCGGTCTGACTCAGATGCGCGGCACCACCGCCCCCCGTCTTCACCTGGAGTTGATGTGTTCTCGCATCCTGCTGCCAGGCGCCGACGTCGGCGAGCTCGGGCTGCAAGCCCGCATGGACCGGCTTGAGCGTCGCGTCGGCATGATGGGCGACGCCGTTGCCGCTCCACCGGTACCTGTGCAACCCAGCGCACCGGCTGAGGAGGTCGCGCCGCCCTATCATCCGCCCCAGGAGCCGGCTGCCCCACGGCCGCAGCAGGCGGCCCCGCGGCAACAGCCGGACGCTCAGCCACCGGAGGCACAGCCGAGGATGCGACGCCGCCCTGCCGGGGCCCCGCCCCAAGGCGCGCCGGCCCCGCAAGCGCCCCCGCCACAGGCCGCGCCGCCCCGCGCTGCCGCGCCCGGCCGCACATTGACTACCCCGGAGCTTCGGCAGGTGTGGCCGAGCATCCTGGAAGAGGTCAAGAAGCGTCGCCGATTCGCGCACATGATGCTGAGCCGCCACTCGCAGGTCCTCGACGTTACCGACGGGCAGCTGCTGCTCGGCTTCACCGACGCGGGTGCGAGGGAGAACTTCGGTTCCTCTGGCGTCGGTGATCTTCTGACGGACTCGATCGTCGAGGTTATCGGCGTCGAGTTGCGCATCCAGGCCGTCATGGCCGGAGCCGACGAAGCACCCAGCCCCGCCCCAGCCCAGCAGGCTCCGCCCCCATCTGCTCCGCCCCGACCCGCCGAGCCGTCACGCGAACCGGTCCGGCGCCCCAAACCGCAGGCCCAGCAGGCTCAACCCGAGCCCGCGGAGCCAGAGATCGCGGAGGACGACGAGGACCTGGCCGACGCCGAGGCTATGGCCACCAAGCTGTTGACGGAGCAACTCGGGGCGGAGATCATCCCGGACCAACCGGCCTGACCACCTATCATTGACCGCTGACGGAAGGAGCCCGGATGTTCGAGGGCATGGACATGGAAGCACTGCTCGCTCAGGCGCAGCAGATGCAGGAGCAGATGCAAGCTGCCGCCGACAACCTGGCCACCCAGGAGTTCGAGGCCGCGGCCGGCGGCGACCTGGTGAAAGTGAAGGTCAATGGCCTAGGTGAGCTGGTTGATGTGACGATAGCTCCGGCCGCGTGCGATCCGGAGGACACCGAGAGCCTGTCGGCCCTGATCGTCGCCGCGTTCCGCGCCGCTCACGAGCAGGCCGCGTCAGCCGCTAGTGCCGTCGCCCCGCAAATCCCCGGTATGGGGTCGTAAGTTGTACGAAGGCCCGATCCAGGACCTGATCGACGAGCTGAGCCGCCTGCCCGGCGTCGGCCCCAAGGGGGCTCAGCGCATCGCGTTCCACCTGCTGGATGCGCCCGAGGAAGACGTCGTGCGCCTCGCGGAGGTGTTGCGGCGCGTCAAGGAGGGGGCCCGCTTCTGCGAGGTGTGCTTCAACGTGACGCAAGAGGAGCGTTGCCGCATCTGCCGTGACCCGCGCCGAGATCCGTCACTGCTATGCGTCGTCGAGGAGTCCAAGGACGTTATCGCCATTGAGCGCACCGGCGAGTTCCGGGGGCTCTATCACGTGCTCGGCGGGTCGATCTCGCCGATCGATGGCCGCGGCCCTGGCGATTTGCGGACTCGTGAGCTGTTCCAGCGCCTCGCTGACGGGGCGGTCGTCGAGGTGATCCTCGCCACCGACCCTGACACCCAGGGCGAGGCGACCGCCGCTTACCTGGCCCGGATGCTGAAGGATTTCGGCGTCCACGTCACCCGACCCGCCTCGGGCCTGCCCGTCGGCGGTGACCTCGAATACGCCGACCAAGTCACGCTTGGCCGCGCCTTCGAGGGGCGCCGTTCAATGTTCGGCGATATCCCGACCCCCGAACCTGCCACGGCCGCAGAGCCGGTGGCTCCCGCCTCCTCAATCCAAACCGGGGCATTCGCGTCGGTGATTCGGTAGGTTCGGATTCTGGGCGACGACTGAGCGCGGCTCTGGG
>CAMCJC010000397.1 GCA_945875065.1 uncultured Propionibacteriaceae bacterium
CAGCAGAGAAAATAGAACAACTAATCACCGTTGCACACACCACCTGAAACCGCCACGGGTTTAGCAACGCCGATTCACCCAGCCCGGCGATTCGTGCACGTCCTGGGAGGTGTGGTGAGGGGCGTGGGAAGCGATGTGGCTCGCAGCTGGGAGGACCTGTCAGCGCAGCGTCCAGCCCTCACTGCGTTCCTGGGCCTCCCACATGCCGCGGTAGACCCCTCCGGCCGTCATCAACTCGTCGTGACGCCCGGCCTCGACGATCCGTCCGTGATCCAGGACGACGATCTGGTCGGCCTCCCGCACCCCGGCCAGCCGGTGCGCGATCACCAGCAGGTTCGACTCCTGGGCAATGGCGCGCAGCGTGGCCGAGATGACTTGGTCGTTGGTGGCATCCAGCGAAGAGGTCACCTCATCCAAGACGATGATCGGCGCGCGGGTAATCAGGGCCCGGGCTAGAGCGATCCGCTGCTTCTCGCCGCCGGAGAACCGATCTCCCCGAGCACCCACCTGGGTATCCAGGCCGTGCTCGAGCCCCGCCACCAGCTCATCCAGTCGGGCTAGGCGAAGGGCTCGGGCGATCTCGGCCTCGTCGGCGTCGGGTCGGCCGAGGGTGATGTTGTCCCGCACGGTGCCGTCGACCAGGTACACCTGCTGCATCACCATCGCCACCCTCTCCGCCAGGTCATAGCGCCCCATCTCACGCACATCGACCCCACCGATTTCGACCGAGCCGCTGTCGACGTCGAAGAACCGCGGTACCAAACCCGCCAGGGTCGACTTGCCCGAGCCCGAGGGGCCGACGACCGCCGTGAAGCCCCGTTCGGACAGCCGCAAATCGACATCGTGCAGAACCGGCGCGTCCCCGTGGGAGAAGGTGACCGAGTTCAGCGCCACGTCGTGATGTTCAGGCGTACGCGGGTTCGTGGCCCAGCGCTGGGGCTCGACATCCAGCAGCGCGTTGACCCCCTCCAGGCCGCGCCGGGTCATCCGCATGCCCGCGGTCAGCCCGGCCGCGGTGGACACCGCCTCGGCCATCCGCATACCGATCACGACCACCGCGACCAATCCGGCCGCGTCGAGTGCGCCATCGGAGAGCCGGTACGCCGCCACCGCGACCGCCAGCACGTACAGCAGCCGGCTCATCAGGTCGTACATGACCACCCCGGGCACGGAGCCCGCGATGAGCCGGCGATCGGCCAGCTGCTGCTCGGCCAACACCCCATCCAGCCGATCCTGTTCCCTGCCCCGGTGCCCGAAGGCCCGCAGCACCGGCTGGGCGCGAACGAACTCCAGGATGCGTTCGGCGATGTGGTCCATGATCTGGTGCCGGCCACCGTCAGCCCGACTTACCGACCGATCGGTGACCCATAGCACCAGCAGCAGCACTGGACTGGCCAGCAGCATTGCCAGCCCCACCCATGGGTCCAAGACCAGCAGCCCGGCCACCAGCAGCAGCGGAGTAACCACGGCGTTGATCAACGGACGCAGGAAGTGGGCGGGGATGTTCATCGCCGCCAGTGCGGTGGTACCCACCAGCTGTGACACTTCACCGGCGCGCCCGCGACGGAACCAGCCTCGGGGCAGTCCCTCCAACGCGGTGTCGATGCGTTCGTGCAGGACCAAAGCCGAGTCGGCACCAACGGTGAAGCTACGCATCTGCACCACGATGGTCCACCCGATCCAGGCAAGCGCAACGCCCGCCAGGACTAACCACGAACCCAGCGGTGCGTGCCCATCCAGCAGCCCACTCAGTACCGGCAACAGCGCCAGAAAGGTGCCTGCCTGAAGAGCCGCGGAGATAACCAGCTGGATCAGCATCCGTCGCACCGGCCGAGCGCCCTGCGGTCCCAGCGCCTTCAGCAGCTCGCGGATCATCGTTCCTCCTCCTGTCCCGAGGTGCACAGGTCTTTGTACGCACCGGGTACCCCGACCAGCTCGGCATGTGTCCCCCGTTGGACGAGCCGCCCGTCCTGCAGGACCAAGATCTGATCCGCGTTGCGGATGGTGGAAAGCCGGTGCGCGACGACCATCACGGTGCGTCCGGCCGCCAGTCGCGACAAGGCCTGCTGCACCCGCGCCTCGGACTCCGGGTCGGCGTACGCGGTCGCCTCATCGAGCACCAGCACGGGGGTGTCGGCCAGCAGGGCCCGAGCGATGGCGATGCGCTGGGCTTCGCCGCCGGAGAACTCCACGTCACGTCCGACTTCGGCGTCGTAGCCGCGGGGCAGCTCCATGATCCGGTCGTGGATGTTGGCGGCACGGGCGGCCTCCTCGACCGCTTCGTCGCTGACGTCACGGCCCATCCGGATCACCTCGCGTACCGGTTCACGCAGCAGGGCGACGTCCTGGAAGACGAACCCGATCGTGCGGTAAAGCTCCTCGGGCGCCAAGTCGCGCAGGTCGGATCCGCCTAGGCGGATCTGACCGCTGTCCGGGTCCTCGAAGCGGGCCAGCAGCGAGGCCAGCGTGGATTTGCCAGCGCCGGAAGGGCCCACCACGGCAGTGAGAGTGCCCGGCTGCAGAGTGAAGCTGACATCCTCCAGCACCGGTTTGCCCGGCTCGTGGGAGAAGCCGATCCCGTCGACCTCCACCGTGGTGCCGGTAACCGGCACCGGCTTGTCGGTTACCGGTAGCGTCGGCAGTTCGCAGACCTCCTGGACCGCGGCGGCGGCCATCATGCCGCCCTGCAGCGCCTGGATCCGGGTGCCGATGGTGTTGACGGGGGCGCTCACCACCGGGCCGAGCACCAGTGCCGTCACCACCTGGGGCACGTC
>CAMCJC010000398.1 GCA_945875065.1 uncultured Propionibacteriaceae bacterium
TAGACGATGTTGACGTCATCGAGTTCAATGAGGCCTTCGCGGGACAAGTCCTCGCCTGCGCCGACGCCCTCGGCGTCGACGATGAGCGTCTCTGTATCGAGGGCGGCGCCATAGCGTTGGGGCACCCGTGGGCGGCATCCGGAGCGATCGTCGTCACCCGCCTGTTCACGCAACTGATGCGACGCGGCGGCGTCGGCCTCGGTGCGATCGCGATCGGCGGCGGTCAGGGGTCGGCGATCGTCCTGCGACGCATCGAAAGCTAGCTCGTCGAGCACCCCTACCGCACTGAAGAAGCCACATCCCTAAGTGGCATGAATCGCCGGGCTGGGTGAATGAGGGGCGTAAAGAGCCTTGTCGTAGGAATCGGTGTTCACACAAACCGGCGATTCGTGCACGACCCCCGGGGTGCAGGCTGAGGCGAGGTTGTGTGGTTGTGTCGGCTGTTCGGCTAGGGGATGTGGATAAGTCGTCGGAGTGGCTGCGGACCGGTGGGTTTCGTGGTGGGCTTGTTGTTAGGTCTCATCGGTCACGAGGGAGTGGTCATGTGGTTTAGGTGTTTGCGCTTGTCGGTGCTGGTGTTGTTGGTTGGTGCGTGTGTTCCGGCCGAGGTTCCGCATCAACCCGTCTCTCCGGTATCTACGGTCGTTCCGACGATCCTGGTGACGGCCCCCGTGTCGCCGTCTGCATCGGAGTCCGTAGCGGTGTCTGGCGACCCGTCCCCTAGCCCGTCTGATGCGGACCTGGCGGCTGCGGAGGCGCTCGTTAAGGAGTACTTCCGGTTGAAGGGCGAGGTTCGTAAGGATCCCAACTTTGACATCGGGCTGTTGGAGGCCGTGGTTGCCGGTCCAGTCCTGGAACAGGAAGTGCCGATCCTGAAAGGCTATCAGGAAAAGAACTATAGGCAAGTGGGGGATTTTACGTCGACACTCCGTGGGTCGTCGAAACTGGATGCTGATACCGTTCAGGTCTTGGTTTGTACTGACACAAATGGTAGCGACATAATCGATTCGTCCACCGGCAACTCTATCCTTGACCCTGATCGTAGTAGGACGCGAATGCATAACCTGACTGTGAAACGATATGACGGGGCCTGGAACGTGTTCATATATGCGGATGAGGCAGTGGAAACGTGCGCTGGTTGAGAGTCGCTGTTGTAGCGGCGGTTATCGCAGCACTTTGGAATGGGGTATGTGTTGGCTCTGCTTTGCATCCGGCAGGGGAGTATGGCGACGTTCCTGTGATTGTCGAAGATCCGGGAGCTCCGGGTCAGGGTGGTTCTTCGGGTCGGGTGTCGGGTAGTAAGTTGGAGTGTACGTTTCATGGTGAGGTGGTGCCGTGTACTCGTGGCGGGATGGGGTGGAGGCATGAGCGGGAGTGCTACGCGCAGAGCGTTCCGGAGGAGGTTGGGCGGGCGTTTTTAGGGGAATCGCCGAGGCCGGGGTTGGTGCCGATGGTGTGTGCTGGTGTGCTCGGTGGGGTTTCGGGGCCGCTGAGCTTTTTCTGGGATGATCCGTCGGTGGCGCCGCCGGATCCCGCGAAGCTTGCCCAAGAGGCGATTAAGAAGATGCGGTTGCGGGCGATTGATATTGGGGCCTCTCCTGCGACGTTGGAGGCTGATCCTGGGGCGTATGGTTTAGTGGGGTGGCATATGTGGTTGTGGAGTAAGACTGGGTCGGCGGATCGGTGGGGTCCGATTTCTGCGACCGCTACGGCTGGTTCCTATTCTGTGACGGCGACTGCGAAGGTGGTAAAGTTGGAATGGGATATGGGTAATGGTGATAAAGTGGTGTGTAAATCGACGACGCCGCGCACGGGGGATAGGCAGGGCAACGAGAAGTCTCCGACATGCGGGTACATGTATGAGAAGCGGGGTATCTATGACATTTCGGCGACGACGTATTGGCAGGTTGATTGGAGCGGTATTGGCGCGAAAGGGGTGACGAGTCTGGAGCTGACCAGGCATGCGACGGTGGAGATCAGCGAGATCCAGGTGGTCACCACCAATGACCCGTGAGTGGAAGGTCGGTGCGCCATGGGTCTACTGGTGCCAGGAGATCGTGGCTAGGCGGCCTGACCCTTCCGGCTCCTGGCTCTAGGGCCTGTTGCGAAAGTCGTGCCCTGCCTGTGGCGGCCTGGATCGGGCGATCTAGCCCCCTAACGACTTGGCCAGTACGTCTAATACGAGAGGCGGCTGCCCCGAGGCCGTGTCATCTAGTCCAGCCCATCCTCGCCGAGAACAGCACTTTCGAAACAAGCCCTAATAGAAGTCACAGCGATGTTCGAGGTTGGGGCGTAGCGCGTCGCGGAGTTCATCGTCGTACCGCAGGATGCCTTATCTGAAGTTGCCCACGTGGGCGAACACTAGGTTCGAAGCCTTGAGCTCTGTGTCTGCGATCACCACGGGTGTCCCGTGCTTTGAGACCCTTCCTCCGTGATGTGATCTCACCGGATTCGGAATCCCTTGACGGCGACAACGACAGTTGTCCTCAGAGGAAGATTCCTCCGCTCATCCGGTGCAACCCGACAACTCGGCCCCCGTGGCCTTCTCAAGCGCCGCGAGGAGCGTCTCTTGGAATGCGATGTCATGCACCGCGGGGTGCGCTTGCTGGCGGCGTTGGTGGTGCCAGTAGCCGCCGGAGGGCCGCGCGTCGTCGGTCACCGCGAGCCAGGACTGGGTGAGGTGCCCGAGGTAAAGGTCGTCCGGCGCGCCAGTCCCGCCCATGCGTGTGGGCACCCAGCCGGGATCGACAGCGTGGGCGAGGACCTGCGGA
>CAMCJC010000399.1 GCA_945875065.1 uncultured Propionibacteriaceae bacterium
CAGGCTGCACGGGGTGAAGGTCAGGCAAGCGCGATGACGCACGCGTGGCTGTTCGTCGGTCCGCCCGGGTCAGGTCGTTCCAACGCGGCGAAGGCATTCGCCGCCGCTCTCCAGTGCCCGCGCGGCGGCTGCGGGACCTGCAACGATTGCCGCACCGCCCGCTCCGGAGCCCACCCTGATGTGACGCTGTTGCGCACAGAGAAGCTCAGCATCGGCGTCGACGAGGTGCGAGACCTGGTTTCCCGCGCCAACGTCGCGCCGATGAACGGGAGGTGGCAGGCCGTCGTGGTCGAGGACGCCGACCGCATCACCGAACGCGGCGCCGACGCTCTCCTCAAAGCCATCGAGGAGCCCGCACCGAAAACGGTGTGGCTGCTATGCGCACCCAGCGCCGACGACGTCATCGTCACGATCCGTTCCCGCTGCCGAGAGTTGCGTCTAGTCACCCCGCCGGTTGAGGCGGTCGCGAACCTGCTCGTGGAACGCGACGGCGTCCACGAGGGCATCGCCTGGTACAGCGCGCAGGCCGCGCAGGGCCACGTCGGCCGGGCCCGCGCTCTCGCGCTCAACGACGAGGTACGTTCCCGCCGAATGCGCGTGCTGGCGCTGCCCGCCAAGCTGAATGCTCTGTCCGACTGCCTCAACGCCGCCGCGAACCTCGTCGAGGAGGCTAGTGCGGAGGCCACAGCCCTGACCGCGGACTTGGATGCCCGCGAGATGGCCGACCTCCAAGCCGCCCTCGGGATGGCCACCCGGGGGGCGAAGGCCCGGGGCGCGCAGGGCGCCATCAAGGATCTGGAGGAGCAGCAGAAGATTCGCGTCAAGCGTTACCAGCGCGATGCCATCGACCGCGCCCTGACGGAGTTGACCGGCTGGTACCGCGACGTGCTGGCCGCCCAGACCGCGCCGGGCGTCCGCTTCGTCAACTCCGACCTGGCCGATCAGATCATTCCGTTCGCCCAGCGGACCCGGCCCGAGCAGACGGTCCGCGCCATCGACGCGCTCCTGGCCTGCCGCCAAGCCCTCGAACGCAACGTGGCCCCGACCCTCGCGTTGGAGGCAATGCTCGTCGAGCTCGGCCGCGCGTCGCACTGACGGCGGGCGCGCCTAGGCGGTTGAGACCGTCTCCAGTGTCATGATGGGCGCAACTGTGATTAGGAGGGTCCATGTCTTCGAACGGCGATTGGGTGCGGCGCGGAACGCCACGCGAGGCCGATTGGGAGGACGAGCAGAGTGAATACGGGCTGGCGATGGATCCCGCCAACTGGGACGACTACGCCTCGGAGCAGTCCGCTCGCGTCCAGGCACGCGTGCGGGCTGGTGACCCCATAAACCGTGTCCCCGTCGACTTCTCCGACGCCGATCCGGCCGGTATATCCGATGAGAAGACCCCGCCCGGTGGCGTCGAATGGCGCAGTGAAGAGGAAGAGACGACCACGGCCGTCGACCTGGTAGACCGTGCCCCGCAGGACAACACGGGCCTAGCGCCAAAACCCGCCCCCCGGTTCGAGGACGACCCCGCCCCTCTGGCAGCTCCCGGGTACGCCCTTGACGAGGCGCCCGAGCAGACCGAGCCGATCGTGTTGGAGACCACCGGTGTCGCCGATGCGGAGATCGCTGACGAACCGGTGGTAGAGGTCGCGGAGATCGCTGACGAACCGGCGGTACAGGCCCCAGAGGAACCGGTCGCTGAACCGGCCCAGGAAACAGTTGCCGACGAGGGCTTCCAGCGACCCCGCCCCGGCGCCGAGGTGCCTGAGCAGCAGGTCGCCGCACCCGCAGGCTTGTTCCGCGACGAGGTTCCCACCGAGGAGCCGACGGCGGTGATCCCGACCCAGGACCCGGTCGAGGAGGTCGCGGAGAAAACCACCTCTATGCCCACCCCGGTGCCGCCTGAGGAACTTGACGCCGAGCGGCGCATGCGGGAGAAGATCGACGCGGAGCGGGCCGCGCGCAACGAGCGGCTGGGCGTCGTAGCGACATCCAAAGCCAACGAGAGCCGTGACGTCGGAGGTAAGGCCAAGCGCACCACCGACGGCTTCGCGGGCTCGTTCGGACTGATCGTCCTACGGTTCGTCACCGCTGGCATCCTCGGGATCATCGGCTACCAGATCCTCACCGCCCCGGCTGCCGCGGCCGAGCGACTCGCCGCGACGGCGCTCCCGCAGCCGCAGCTGATGGCCTGGATCATCGGGTTCACGCTTGTCGGCATCGCCTTGGCGCTCATCATCGGGCTGCTGGTGCGCCTAGCTGGGTTCCTGATGGTCGTGCTTGGGATCGGATCGCTGGTGCTGTACCGCTGGGGCTCGTTCAGCCCGTTCATCCCCGGAGTGGAGGGCTTCTCCGGTGACCGCGACCTGCTGCTGGTCGCTGTCGGATTGCTGTTCGTGACCCTCGGGGGCGGTGCCCTCGGCGTTGACGGCGCATTCCGCCGCGCCCGTGCCCGCTCGAAGGCAGAGCGCAACTCCTAAGGCCAACTGTCTGGTCGGGCGGATTTGTCAGTCCGCCCGGCTAGTCTTTTCCCATGCCTCGTGTCATGGCCGTCACCTTCGAGCAGTACGGGCGGCTGCACTACCTCGATCCGGGGGCGGAACAGTACGCCGTCGGGGAGTGGGTGCTGTACCCAACCGACGACGGCCCGGAGGTCGCGCAAGTGGTGTGGGCCCCCGAAGAAACTGAGTTTTCCGACCCGCTGCCGATATGCGCCGGCCGGGCGTCGCAGGCGAACTTTGCGCGTGATGCCGCCAACCGTCGCCGTCGCGCGGAGA
>CAMCJC010000400.1 GCA_945875065.1 uncultured Propionibacteriaceae bacterium
AAGACCATAACCAACGCATCAACCATATCCGTTGGCCTATCGAACGGGCTATCGCACACCTCAAAACCTGGCGCATCCTCGGCACCATCTACCGCCGCCCATACTCAACATTCCAAACCACGGTCAACGCCATCACAGGAATCATCTTTGGGATTCTGTGAATAAGCCTCAATGTCTCCCTCAAGAGCGTCCATGAGTTCGCTTAGCTTTTCTCTTGCATTCCCTACGGCTTTGCGGCAGTTTTCTCCGTTGGTGAGGTACGGCACGAACTTGGGTGCCTTCTGTGCGAAGCAGCTCATCACCACCGCACCGAAGTCGGCGTCGTTGCCGCCCATGGTCAGCAGCACCAGGTCTGTTTCTGCCGTGATCGCGTCAGCTTGGGGTGCGACAGTTATCTCGCACCGGAAGGTGAAGGTTTTAAGCGGGGCGAGAGGGGGCAGATTCGTCAGGCGGTACTGAACGTCTATGACGTCATCATCGCCGGGAGTAACGCCGCAGGCCCTATCTTCCTTCAGACGTTGCTGCGCCCCGTCCCGTGACAGGGCTGTAACGACACCCACCCTGGCCCACGTGAGTGTCCGAGGGGAGAGGAGATCCGCAACTTTGCCGCCGGAACAGGCACGATTTATGTACGTGTACTTGCCGCCTCTGCCGCCCAGGTTGTCGGCGAACTTCTGCCCCCAGTTATTGCTGCTACGGAAGCACGGTGGAGGTCCGTAGTAGTCCCCGGCCCCGTTCCCCGCCGAGTAGGAATCTCCCAGATGAACGATGTTCAGATGCTGCTTGCTAGGCGCTGGTAGGTCAGCCAGCGCCGGTCTCGGAGTAAGAGGTGCCGCTGTTATGAGCAACGCTGTGAGAATCAGATAAGCGATGCGCTTCATTATAGTCCTTTTGGGTGCCAGTGTCTGCCTAGGGCTCTTCGTTAGCGGTGAGAGAGATTTGAAGCTTGGTTGGGTGGTCATCGAAGATGCCAACCGTGCATATTCTAAACGGATTGGACTTTCGCCCTTGCCAGAACGTTTGTTGACCTGTAGGGGCAGAGAAGTAATTGCTCCAGCCCGAACTGGCGGCAATGTCCAGGGCTGCCGCAAATATCTCTTTCCTCTTCGACGGGTCGATCTCAAAGTTTCGCTGTACAGTCGCGCTGCTTGGTTTTCCAAGGGGGCGTGAGAATCCCTTTTCGTGTTCTTCTATCAAGGGTAAGTTGAGGAGGTTTTTGGCCGCTAGGGGGTCGTTTCGGAGCATGGGTAGCTGGGATTTGTCTTCGCTGAGGAAGGGAGGGGCGCAGCCGGTGAGGGCCACGATGCCGAGGAGGGGTCGTCGCGGCATGCAGCCTCGTGGACGGTGGGCTTTGCCCTTCATGTCGTTATTCAACACGTTGGCATGGCGCGTGGCCAGTCGTCTGTTCAGCGATCCGAAGGATGCAGAGGTGTGATTTAAGCGGTGGGGGAGACACATCGGTCATGTGGCTGAGAACCCGTGGATTGGGCAAGGCGTCGGCTGCGGTTGTTAACCAAGCTGAAGAACAGCTCCGCCATCACTGTGTCCGTCAGGCAGGCCGCGGCGCCGGGGTGGCGCTGAGCGTGGGGCGGTGGCCTTGACAAACAGATTGGACGTCTCGTGACTCAGCGTCAGCTGGTCAGTAATGCTTCCCGAGCAGCAGGGGTTGGGTCGCCGTCGTGCCAGCAGCGGTAGGCGGCACCCATGAGGGCGGCGGCGCGGGCTGGCGGCACCTTGCCGTAGCCGGTGCCGAAGCCCGGGCAGGCGAGCGAGCTGATCTGGTCCTCAGGGGCGGCCTGCCGGTTGTGCCGGGCGATGGCGGTTAAGGCAGCCCAGAATGCGTCGTGGACCGCGACGTCCAGGCCGCCGGTCAGCGGCATTGGCACCCGCATAGTGGGGGCGTAGATCAGCCAGCGGCAGTCGCGGTCCCCGGTCGGCACGATCTCGGCGGCGCCCACGGGCAGATATCCCGAGTGCTGCTCGGCGATCTGTTGCCACACCCGCCGCTGCACCTGCGGCAGCGCCCTGGCGATGGCGAGGTCGACGCCGCCGTTCAAGTCGCCGTAGCTGTTGCCGGGGGAGACGACCGCATCGATCTGAGCCAGCGCCGACATCACCGAGGCGGTGCGCACCTCAACCTCGCCCGCCCAGTCGGCGAATGCTGCGCTCCAGGCCGCCGTGAGCGCCGGGTCGAGGTCGACCAACACCAAGCGAGGACACGAACCCACGGGTCTATTCTATTGTGATATCGAGGTCTTGAAGCTTCTACACCTTCGCCTCGTCGAGGGTTCGCATCAGGGCGGGGCGCTGGCGGTAGCGCTGGCGAATCCCCTTGATCCAGCGGTCGAAGTGTTCCGCCGCATCCGGGCTGCCGCCGACCTCGCCCGTCACGCGGGCGATCAGGCGCTGAACCTCGCGGATCAGGCGGAGCGCCATGCGCGCGCCGTCTTGACCGGTCAGCCTCCTCAGCGCCTTGTCGAGCCGATCGCCGTAGAGGCGCAACACCGCCGGGATACGCTCCGGCGTCGCTTTCGTAACGAGGCTGTCCCACTCGCTGGCCAGGCCGAGCCTCTCGGCCGCATCCCAGGCGCCATCGTCGTCACCGACGTGGAGCAGCAGGACGACTACACGGTCGGCGTTGGGCCACGGCTGCTCTTTCACCCAGACGATCGCCGCCTGTGCCTCCTTCTTGCCGTGCCCGAGGGGTTCGGCGGCGCCGACCAGCACGTCGAACATCTCGGGGTTGGGGGCGCGGTGGTAGAGC
>CAMCJC010000401.1 GCA_945875065.1 uncultured Propionibacteriaceae bacterium
CCCGCCTCCCGCAGATCCTTGAAGGTCACGCCCTTGACGACGCGCCCGTCGTGGACGTCAAGGCAAGGGATCACACGCAGCGCAACCGGCATGGGGGGAGCCTAGCCGTCATTCCTCCTCGGGATCGGTATCGACCACGCCTCGGCGCATAGCGGTCACTACCTCCCGGCAGGTGCGCCTGAAGTCTCCCGGCCCCGCGGCCGTGGCGAGCTGTCCGGCGAGGTCGACGACCTGCCGCACCCAGCGAACGAAGTCTCCCGCCGGCAGCCCGGATTGGAGCAGCACCTTCGCCAGCTCCTGCCCACTGGCCCACCGCCACGCCGCCTCCGCGAAGCCGATATCGGGCTCGCGACCGCGGTCACGGCGGTGGTTTCGCTCCAGCACCCCCACTTCGTGCCACACGCCGCGCAGCGCCGACTGGGCAGCCTCCGAAGCGGCGTCGGGCATCCGTGGGCGTCGCGCGTCGCGGCTCGGCCGAGACTCGTACAACAGCGACGACAGGACCGCCGCGAGCTGCGGCGCATCAAGGCCGGCGAACACGTCACGGCGGATGCACTCGGCGGCGACTAGGTCAAGCTCGTTGTAGATGCGGCGCAGCATGCGGCCGGCGTCGGTGAGCTGATCGCCGTCGAGATAGCCGAGGTCGCTCAGAACGCCGCAAACCCGGTCGAACTGGACGCCCAAGGACTGTGCCTTGCCGGTCAGCGCAGCCTCAGCACGTGCCGCGTCGCGTTCCAGGCGCAGCAGCGAGGCGGCCGCCACGGCGTGGAGCTCCCGCTCCTCGCAGGGGTGGCATGGATGGTGCTTCAACTCGCGCCGAAGCTCAGCGATCCTTGCTTTGTGAGCCTCGTCGGTCAAGGTGGGCTCGACCACCGGAGCCTGTGGATCGATACTCTCCAGCTTCGCTCCGAGCGCGGACAACAGCTCGCGACGGGTCTTGCGGTCCTGAACCGAGAAGCGGCGCGGCACGCGCACCCGCCCGACCGGCACGGGCGCACCGTCGAAGTCGTGGGGCCGCAACCGAATCACGGTGTGGTCGAGGGCGATGACCTGCACCCACGGCACATCGTCGCGGGTCCGCTTGACTGAGACGCTGAGCACGGCGCACCAGCCCAAGCGGCGGACATGGATGATGTCGCCCCCCTGTAGGGAAGAGAGTGCGTCGGCGATGTCATCCGCGCGCCGCGCCCGTCGAGCGGCTGCCGAGGTGCTCTCCAGCTGGGAGATCTCGTCGCGCAGCGCCGCGTAGGTCATGAAATCACCGAGATGGCAGGCGGCGCGCTCCCTCAACTCGGCGATCTCGCCGACGCGGCCCTTGGCCGCACGCGACGCGCTGACCACCGATTTGTCGACCGTGTACTGGGCAAAGGATTGGTTCAGGACCTCGCGGGCCCGCTCCCGACCGACTGTGGCGACGAGGTTGACGGCCATGTTGTAGCTGGGGGAGAACGACGACCGCAGGGGGTAGGTTCGCCGCGATGCGAGGCCGGCGACGGCTCGCGGGTCCATGCCGGGCTGCCATTGGACGACAGCGTGGCCCTCCACGTCGATCCCACGGCGGCCGGCGCGGCCCGTCAGCTGGGTGTACTCGCCGGGAGTGATGTCGACGACGGCCTCACCGTTGTACTTGACGAGCTTCTCCAGCAGCACGGTGCGGGCAGGCATGTTGATTCCGAGAGCCAACGTCTCAGTGGCGAAGACCAGCTTGCAGGTGCCAGTGGCGAAGCCTTCCTCGACGATGGCTTTGAAGGCCGGTAGCTGCCCGGCATGGTGGGCGGCGTAGCCAGCGCACAGCGCCTGGCGGAAGTCTTCGTAGCCAAGCGCGTCCAAGTCCCGGACGCTGAGGCTCGCGACGTGGCGGTCGGCGATCTCACCCAAGAGAGCGGCCTCGTCGCGACTGGTCAGGCTAACCCCCGACGCGAGGAGTTGCTCGACGGCGGCCTGGCAACCGGCGCGCGAGAAGATGAAGCAGATGGCGGGCAGGAGCCCGGCGCGAGCCAGGAGCTTCGCGGTCGCGGCGCGGGACGTGGGCTTGCCGGCGAATCTTGGGTGGACGTCGCCGCCGAAGGCCCCCGAGCCGCGCGGCTTCTTGCCCCGGCCCCCGCGGCCGCGGGGGCGGCGCGAATCGTCGCGGACGCGCGTCGCCTCTGAGCGGGAGACTTTAAGGAGCTCGCGGTTGACCCTTGCGCGCCCCGAAGGGACCTCCTGCGCGGTAGGCGCGATGCCCTCGAACAGGTCGACGATCTTGGAGCCCACGAGCACGTGTTGGAACAGCGGTACGGGACGACGTTCAGAGACTACGACCTCGAACCGGCCCCGGACGGTGGAAAGCCAGTCGCCGAAGTCCTCGACGTTGCTGACCGTGGCCGACAAAGCGGTGATCTGGATCCCCGGCGCGAGCCCGAGGATGACCTCCTCCCACACCGCGCCTCGGAAGCGGTCCGCCAGGTAGTGAACCTCGTCCATGACGACGTGGCCTAGGTTGTTAAGCCCTGTTGAGCCCGCGTAGATCATGTTCCGCAGGACCTCGGTGGTCATGACGACGACGGCGGCATCCCCGTTGACCGTCACATCCCCAGTGAGCAACCCGACGTTGTCGGCGCCGTGCCGCTCAAGTAGATCGTGAAACTTCTGATTGCTGAGGGCCTTGATGGGGGTGGTGTAGAAGCAGCGTCGCCCGGTCGCGAGGGCCAGCCAAACAGCAAACTCCCCCACCACCGTCTTGCCCGCTCCGGTGGGTGCCGCCACCAGCACACCGGAG
>CAMCJC010000402.1 GCA_945875065.1 uncultured Propionibacteriaceae bacterium
CGTCGTCCTGCATGGCATCCCGTACGCGCCCCCGTATGTCATTGACGCCATCGGCGACGGCGACGTCCTCGCCAAATCCCTCGACGCCAGCGAAGCCATCCGCATCTATCGGCAATACGTTCAGGCCTACGGCCTCGGCTACGAGACGACACGCATCGCCGCCCTCGAGTTACCCGCCTACGAGGGCGCATCCAAGGTGACACACGCCAAAGTCGGCTAGGAATCGATGAAACAATTGCGGGCGTGTCTGCGATCCTCGTAATCGACAACTACGACTCGTTCGTCTACAACATCGTCTCCTATCTCGCGCAGATCGGGGCGGAAGTCGATGTGTGGCGCAACGACGACCCGCGCTTCGCCGACCCCGCCTGGAGCGACCCGTTTGACGGTGTCCTCCTCTCGCCGGGCCCCGGCACCCCGGAACAGGCGGGCGTGTGCGTCGACGTGGCGAGGACCCTCGGCGGCATCAAGCCACTGTTCGGCGTGTGCCTGGGATTGCAGGCGATGGCGGTCGCGCTCGGCGGGACGGTAGGACGCGCCCCCGAACTCCTTCACGGCAAAGTCTCGTCGATCACCCACGACGGTCGCGGCACCTTCACGGACCTTCCATCGCCCCTTCGCGTGACCCGGTACCACTCGCTAGCGATCGTCCCCGAAACCCTCCCGGCCGACCTGGAAGTCACGGCGCGCACCGAATCTGGCGTCATCATGGCGATCCGCCACCGGGAATGGGCGCTGGAGGCCGTTCAGTTCCACCCCGAGTCCGTCCTTACCGAGGGCGGCTACCAGATGCTCGCGAACTGGCTCGCCGTGTGCGGCGACACCGGCGCCCCGAAGCGCGCCGCCGGTCTCACCCCGCTGGTGACGACGCGCCTGAGCTAGCTCAGTTGTCCGGCTGGCCAGGGGCCGGATGGGACTGTGGCGGAGGCGTCGTCGTGGGCGCGGTCGACGGCGGCTGCACGGTTGGAGCCTTCGAGATTACGACCTCGACGGCCTCTCCGACCGGCAGTTCGTCGTTCTCCTGGTGCGACTGCTGATAGACCCGGTCGGCCGGGTGCACGTTGATCGGGTTTTCCTCGATCCGGATCCGCAGCTCGGATGTGAAGCCCGCCGCCTTGAACGCACTGCGTGCCTGCTGTTCGTCCATGCCGATTAGGTTCGGCATTTTGGCGGTCTTCGCCGCCGTAGCGACCGTAACCGTGATGTCCTTGCTTCGGGTGAGCGCGGTGCCGGCCTTGGGATCCTGCTCGAAGACCTTCCCGGCCTCCTTGGTGGTGTCTTCCTTCTCGACCGACTTCAGCGTCCCCGTGAACCCCTTCTCCTTGTACAAGGCCTGTGCTTCAGCGAACGTCTTGCCGCTGAAATCGGGAACCTCCGACGTGCCGGTCGCGATGTACAGGGTGAACTTCTGGTCCGGTGCGACGTCCGCATCGGCTACGGGGTCGGAGCTGACGACGGTGCCCTTCTTCGCCTTCGGATCCTCGGTGGCCGGATCGGCGTCCTTCTCGGTGATCTCTCCGGTGAAGCCGGCCGCCTGCAGCGCCTTCTTGGCCTCTTCGAAGGTTTTGCCCTCCAGGTTCGGGACCTTGAGGGTGTTGGGTCCGGCGCCGATACTCAAGGTGACGGTGGACTCCTTGGCGACCTGCGTGCCCCCGGTTGGGTCGGTCGTGACGACCTTGCCCTTCTCCGTTTCTTGTGATGGGACCTCCGTGACCGCAGGGATGAGTCCGGCGTCGGTGATCTGCTTCTCCGCGGAGGCGCGATCCGAACCGACCACGGCGGGCACCGCGACGGTGGTGACCTGTGGTGTCGGCGGGTTCAGGATCGCGTACGCAGTCCAGACGATGGCGCCGACGAGCAGGACGCCAAGAACCCCGAGGACCGCCCACAGCTTCTTGCGGCTCTTCGGCTCCTCTTCCTCAGGCTCCTCCTCGACGGGCGGCAGCGTGCCGGCCGGCGCGGCTGCCAGACCCCCGGCCGGCTCGGCGAACTGGCCAGGGTCGGCGGCGCGGCGGGCGGGCGTCGCGGACATCACCGTCGTCGCCGCGGCGGGCGCGGGAGGCAGCACCGACGTCGGCATCTCGCTCGTCGGAGTGCTCGCGTGGACGGTCTGGCCGTTGAGTGCGCGCATGATGTCGTCGCGGAACTCCCGCGCATCCTGGTATCGGTTCATCGGCGCCTTGGCGAGCGCTTTCAACACGATGGCGTCCATCGCCGGCGTGACCTCAGGGTCACGTTGGCTCGGGGGAACAGGGGCCTCGCGGACGTGCTGGTAGGCGACGGAGACGGGGGAATCGCCCTTGAACGGGGGCTCCGAGCACAGCAGCTCGTACATCAGGCAGCCGACCGAGTACAGGTCGGACCGGTTGTCGACCTTCTCGCCGCGCGCCTGCTCTGGGCTGAGGTACTGGGCGGTGCCGATGACGGCGGCGGTTTGCGTCATCGTCGCCGAGGTGTCGGCGACGGCGCGGGCGATGCCGAAGTCCATGACCTTGACGGTCCCGGATGGGGTGAGCATCACGTTCGCCGGTTTGATATCGCGGTGGATGATGCCAGCGCGGTGGCTGTAGGCGAGCGCGTCCAACACACCGGCCGTGAACTCCAGGGCCCGCGCGGGCAGGATGCGGCGGCCGTCGCGCAAGACTTCGCGGAGTGTGATGCCCTCTACGAGTTCCATGACGATGTACGGGACCATCACATCGGATTTCGGGTCCCGCTCCTCGCCGGTGTCGTACACGGCGACGATGTTCGGGT
>CAMCJC010000403.1 GCA_945875065.1 uncultured Propionibacteriaceae bacterium
TGCCAGGCCCAAGAAGTATCCTTCAGAGCCACGGAGTACCGGTCCAACAGGCGCGCCTGCGCCGCCGCACTTCGAGCGCTGATGGTGAGGCAGTACCAATCGGTGGCTGGAGCAGTGTGTTGCGGGTCTGGCGCCTCCTCCAGGACCAGGTGGCAGTTCGTCCGGATGAAACCGAATGAGTTGATGGCAGCCCGACGCGGACCGTCGGATTCCCAGGACCTGAGTTCGTCGTTCACGAACAACGGCCCCTCAGGGAAGTTGATGTACGGGTTGGGGACCTCGAAGTTCGCCGATGGGGCGAGCATGCGGCTCTCCATCGAACGGACAACCTTGATGACCGATGCCACTCCGGAGGCGGCCACCATGTGCCCCATCGAGGTCTTCAGCGATCCGACAGCACAGAACTGACGCCGACCGGTGTGCCGCCGGAACGCATTCGTCAGCCCCTTGATCTCGATCGGATCACCCAGCACCGTGCCAGTTCCGTGGGCCTCGACATAGCTGATCGTCTCAGGGTTGATCCCTGCCTGGGCCCAGGCGTCGAGGATCACCTGCTCCTGAGCAAGGGCATTCGGCGCGGTGATACTGTTCGACGCCCCGTCGTTGTTGCAGGCAGTGGCCTTTATGACGGCGCGGATATGATCGCGATCAGCAATCGCACGGCGCAGCGGCTTGATCATGATCATGCCCACGCCCTCGCCCCACAACGTGCCGTTGGCCCGCGCATCAAACGTACGGATCATCTCGTCCTCGGACTCGACGCTGTCCATCGTCGCGCCTGCCATGAATGCAGACCTGGGCTCGCCGATGGAGGACAGGTTGATGCCACCCGCCAGAGCCATGTCACACTCGCCAGCCAACAAGGACTGAATCGCCTGGTGGATGGCGACAGCTCCTGCCGAGCATGCGGTGTCGATCACCAGACACGGCCCCTTGAAGTCGAACAGATAGGAGATGCGGCTTGCCGCGAGTCCCTCCCACGAGCCCGACAGCTGCATCGGGTGACGTTCCGACGTCATCCGGTAGAAGGAGAAGTTGGAGTGGTCTCGGCCGAGGAACACGCCCGTCCTCGACCCATGGGAGGCCGCACCCCCATAACCCGCGTCCTCGATGGCCTCGGTGGCCACCTCAAGCGCGATCCGTTGGTTCGGATCCATGTAGTCGGCCTCCAGCGGCGGGATCCCGAAGTAAGCCGCGTCGAAGGCGTCGATCCGATCAAGGTAACCGCTCCTGGAGTACAGGTACGGTAGATCTGCCTCGGCCACCGCGGCGCCAAGGATCAACTCGGCATAGGACGGGTTGAGGAAGACCTCACGCATGTCCTCCTGACGATGGGGCGGAAAGTCTCGGATGGCCGACTGCCCCGACTGGAGGAGTTCCCAGAACTCGTCGACGTCCTGTGCAGCGGCGAAACGTCCTGCCATGCCGATGACCGCGATCTCCTCACGTTCAACAGGAAGCGCCAACGCGCGCAACAGCTCCTTGGCCGCCTCGCGACTGATGCGCTGATTGACGAGCTGTTCGGCGATCAGTGTCTTCAGGTGGTTCATGTTCCTCGTCCGTACTTCTCAGAGAAGTCGAGTCGATTGCTCGACGGTGATTTGGCCCTGTTCCAAGGCGTCAAGGAGACGGTCCAGGTCATCCTCCTGGGAGTCCTCGGTTGTTTCGTCACCCACAGCCGCTGGCATGCGCGTTCGCAACATGTCCGCCTGGGCAGCGACCGTGGTGTACCGGAAGAGATCGGTGATGTCGATCTGCCCCGGGAAGTGATGCTCGAATGCCTTGAGGAGGTGGGAGGTCAGCAACGAATTCCCGCCCAGGGCTGAGAAATCGTCCTGCGCATCGAGTTCGTCCAGCTCCAAGGTCTCGGCCCAAACCTCGGCGACGGCCTGCTCAAGGGTGTCCCCCTCACGCCCACCGAACAGCCTAACCGCGCGTCTGGCCGAGGAACCCGGAGCCGGGACAGCAGGTGCAGCGGCTTTCAGTGTGGTCCGCCGACGTGCCGGGGACAACACTGCTGGAAGGTCCGTCGCGCCCAGCAAGGCATCGAGCAGGATGAGTGCCTCCGCTGTGTCCACGGGCTGGAGCTCCTCCTCCTCGTCAACCGCACCTAGCCTGCGGGCTATTCCCGTCTCCCGCCAGGCAGGCCACTGCACGCTCAGGAAGCGCCTACCGACAAGGCGCCCCTGCTGCGCCAAGGAGTCCAAGAACAGGTTCGCCGCGGTGTAGTCCCCCTGCCCCGGGTTCACCAGGAGCCCCGAGATGCTGGAGAAGAGGAGGAAGAAGTCCAAGTCGTCCTCGACCGTCGCTGCCGCGAGGTTGAACGCCCCCATGGCCTTGGCGTCGAAGACATCGGCGAAGGCATCCGGATCCTTGTCGTACAGATAGCCTCGTCCGGGTCGGCCCGCCAGGTGCAGGATGCCCCCGATTCGCCCGTGGCGTTCACGCAGATCGGTCACGAGACCCGAAACAGCCGACGGGTCCGTCAGGTCGACCCGAAGGACGTCAAAGCCCTCCCGAGCCAGAGCGAGGTCCGCTTCTGCATCTGCCACTTCCCTGTCCGGGGAACCCAGCAGGATCACCCGCAGGCCCTGGCCATCCAGGTGCCGAGCCACTACTCGTCCCAGGTCGCCGGTACCCCCTGTGATGAGCACGACGCCCGTGGTTGGCGCCCCGGCTCGCTCGTCGCGCCGAATCCGTTGGCGGCCCAGGTCCGGGACAAAGCGCCGGTCACCGCGTGTCACC
>CAMCJC010000404.1 GCA_945875065.1 uncultured Propionibacteriaceae bacterium
CAGCGTTTACGGGCCGCGGAGGAGGCCGAGCAGGGCCTTCGGGAGCAGGCGGCGCACCTGAGCCGGCAGGAGGAGGCTCTGCGGCGCGAGATGCTGGGCGCCCAGGACGTCGCCGAGCGGGTCCGTTGCGAGGAGAGGGAGCTGCGCGCCCGGTTGGCTGACCTGCGTGAGCGACTGGGACAGGCGTACCCCGGCCCGGAGTGGGTCGGGGAGCAGCGTGAGCTGCGCGCTCCCTGGCTCAACGCCGAGATCGACGAGGCCAGGTCGGAGCTGTTCCTCGCGGCGCTGCGGCTGCACGAGGACTTCCTGGCGAATGCTGCCGGGAAGATGCTGGAGGGGCTGCGTGCTGCGATGGACGTCGTGAGTGGTGAGGCCCCGAGCGAGCTGCCTCGGGAGGTGGTCCGTGCCGCTTGGCAGACCCTCTTTCTCGTCGTCCCGGTGGTGTCCACGACGTTCGCCTCCTACGGTCGTATGTTCGCGGCGCTCGGCCCGGAGGACCTCGGGTGGCTGCTGATCGACGAGGCGGGCCAGGCCGCCCCGCAGTACGCCGTCGGAGCGATCTGGCGATCGAAGCGTGTGGTGGCCGTCGGCGACCCCCTTCAGCTCGAGCCCGTCGTGACGATGCCGCGCAAGGCAATGCTCGACATTGCTGCCACCTACAGTGTTGAGCCGCTGTGGATCCCGCCACGGGCGTCGGTACAGACTCTCACCGACCGGGTCTCCCTCTTCGGGACAACCCTTCACCAGGCCGAGCGCCCCGTGTGGGTCAGCTCCCCGTTGACGGTGCACCGGCGGTGCGATGAGCCCATGTTCGGCCTGTGCAATACGATTGCCTACGACGGAATCATGATCAGCGGAGTCGGGTTACGTGCGAGCCTGGGCGACCTCTTCGACAGCCCTGATGGTCCTCGCGTTCCGCTCAGTCAGTGGATAGACGTCCCTGCCGACAAGCCCGGATCGCACGCCCAGCCCAACCAGGTCGAGAAGCTGCGCGTGCTCATCGCCGACCTCGGGCGCCGGGAGGTGATCCCGTCCCGGATCATCGCGGTATCCCCGTTCCGGGAGATGGCCGGTGAGCTGGAGGCACTGAAGCACGAGTACCCGGGGTTTCGCGGCGGCACGATCCACACTGCGCAGGGGCGGGAGGCCGACGTCGTCTTCCTCGTCCTGGGAGGCGATCCCGATCGACCAGGGGCAAAGGCGTGGGCGGCGCAGACGGTCAACCTCGTCAATGTCGCCGCGAGTCGCGCGAAGCGACGGCTGTACGTCATCGGGGACCGGGCCGCGTGGGCGCAGCACAACTACTTCTCCCAGCTGTCGGCTGTGCTGTCAGAGCCCGGGGACGGGGCGGTCAGGACGCCCAGGTGAAGTTCTCCCTGCCCGCACCGACCTCGAAGAAGTACTTCACGATGCCGCGGTTCTGGCCCGCGTAATCGCCCTCCGCGCAGGTGAGCGTCACCTCACCGAAGACTCTCGGCGCCGAGGTTCCCGACGTCGAGGTGCCCGACGTCGATGTCACGGCCGTGCCCGACCTGACAGATGCGGCCGCTGGCGCCCTCACCGGGGCGAACCTCGTGGCACAGCGCAGTCGGCGCTGAGCGCTCGCGGGCTCTTGAGGCTGGCGCCCGAGACGCTCCAGGCACTGAAGACCGCTCATCCCGTCGTCTCAGGCGGATGGAACCTCGGGACACTGGCCGGAGGGGGAAGGTGCTTCACACGGTCCGTCTGGTGGCTGCCCGCCACCAGCGCGCAGGCGGTGACGGTCTTGGCGGGCCTGGGGCCAGCCGTGGCGCTCGCCGCGATCAGCGCCCAGGCCTCCGTCCCCGCCACGACGGCGAAACGGTATCGAGAGCAAGATCGACGCGCGTCTCGCTGTTCCCGAAGGGCTGATCCCTGCGATACGGGACTCCACTCGGGAGGGGCCGCGACCGCCATCGACCGGACACTCTCCCTGCTGCGAACCGCGATGAACCTGCCCGACCCGAGGGTGCCCAGGAGCGGGTGACTCCAGGGCGACTACCGTGTTCGGGGCTGGCTGGTGGCTCAGCGGTTGCCGGTGAGAGGGGAAAGTCCCTGGGGCCGGCTCATCGCCCTGCTTCCGGCGCACTACTGCCAGGGCCTCCGTAGTGCTGGCCTGGTATGTGCATGCGTCGAGTCTGGGGTGGATGTGCTGGGGCACTCTGCGGCCGGTGAGTCGTCTCGGTGCTACTCGTCGGGAACGACAGTCGGGCGCGTTCCGCGGCGCGCCATGCGGAGTCTCGCTCGCCCCGTGGGGTCGCCTTGCTGACGATCTGATCGAACATGTGGCGCAGGAGCCTGAAGTCCCGCTGCTCGGATGCCGCTCGGCTCGCCTGGTCGTTGGTCTCGCCGCGCACCGTGCGCCAGTCGAGCTTCCAGCCGGCATCGCGGGCGACGCGGTTCCAGAACACTCGTTGCGTCCTGCCATTTCCTTCCCGGAACGGATGCACATAGTTGAACTGGTCGTAGTGGTAGGCCAGGCGGTCAATGAACTGATCGCGGCTCATGCCGCGCAGGTGGTTGTCCGCGCGCAGCTCGCGCTCGGCGTAGCCGGCGGCGCGAACGATCATTGAGACGGGGAGGAAGAACTGAGCTCCCTACACGTTCTTGCGAATGTCGACGGTGCGCAGCTCACCCGCCCAGTCGTAGACGTCCTGAAATAGATGGCGGTGAATCGAGCGCAGCTCATCGAGGTCACCGGTCGGCTTCACCGGGTGATCCATGAG
>CAMCJC010000405.1 GCA_945875065.1 uncultured Propionibacteriaceae bacterium
ACGCTCGGAGTCGGCGAGCGTGTCGCCGAGCGCCGCCGGCGGCGGATCAGCGGGCCGGCGCGCGGCGAAGGCGGCACGGCTGACCGCGAGCATGGCTGGCGCGTCGGCCGCCTGCGCCAACCGGATCGTGACGTTCATGGCTAGCAGATCCTAGCCTCGCCCCCACGGCTTGCGACCGCGTCCGCCCCGGAAACCGCCGTCCCGCTTGGGGCGACGCCTGGGCTGCGGCTTGGGCGCGATCAGCGCGAGGTAGTCGTCCTCGGTGATCGGGGCTCCGGTGCAGTCGCGCGCTCCGGTGGCCGCCTTGAGTTCGTCGGATCCTGGCTGGACGGGCGTCGGCTCGGCCCGCACGCCCGCCTGCCTGGTCATGCGCTGCATCAGCTTGCGCTGGTGCGGTAGCACGATGGTGACCACCGCCCCGGACTCCCCCGCACGGGCGGTGCGGCCGGCACGGTGCAAGTAGTCCTTGTGGTTCATCGGCGGATCGACCTGGAGGACGAGGCTCACGTCGTCGACGTGAATGCCGCGGGCGGCAACGTCGGTGGCGACCAGCACCGGCATCTCGCCGGCCTTGAAGGCGGCGAGGATGCGGGAGCGGGCCCCCTGGGTGAGGCCGCCGTGCAGGGCACCGGCGAGAATGCCGGCCTGGCGGAGCTGCCCGGCGATGCGGTCCGTGCCCATCTGGGTGCGGGCGAAGAGGACGGACTTGCCGTCGCGGTTCGCGATCTCGGCGATGATCTGGTTCTTGTGGTGCGGCGCGAGGTGCAGCACGTGATGCGTCATGGTGGTCACCGACGCTCGACCCGAGTCGACCTCGTGCGTGACCGGATCGGAAAGGTAGCGCCGCACGAGCTTGTCGACGGCCCCGTCGAGGGTGGCGGAGAACAGCAGGCGCTGCCCATCCGCGGGCACGGCGTCGAGGATGGTGGTGACATCGGGCAGAAAGCCGAGGTCGCTCATGTGATCGGCCTCGTCGAGGACGGCGATCTCGACCTGGCTGAGGTCGACGGCGCCTTGCTCCAGGAGATCGATGAGGCGGCCGGGGGTCGCGACGACGACGTCGACGCCGCGCTGGAACGCCTTGATTTGCGGCCCATAAGCCATGCCGCCGGCGACCAGGTACAGGTCCAGGCCCATCACTACCGCCAGGGGCGATAGGTTGTCGGCGATCTGAAGCGCCAGCTCGCGGGTCGGGGTGAGGATCAGGGCGCGGGGCGTGCTCGTCGATTCGCCTGCCGCCAGGCGGGTCAGCAGCGGCAGGCCAAAGGCCAGCGTCTTGCCCGAACCGGTGCGGCCGCGCCCCAGGACGTCCTTGCCCGCGATCGCGTCGGCGATGGTCGCGCGTTGGATCGGAAATGGCTCGGTGATGCCCTGCTTGGCTAGGGCCGCGACCATGGGGGCGGCGACGCCGAGTTCGGCGAAGCCGGAGCGCTCGTCGACCTCGGTAACCTCGACGTCGACGTGGCCGGCCTCCCAGCTCATCTGGTCGACATCGGCCTCACGGTCGTGGCGGTGCGTGAAGCCTCGCGGCGGCCGATTGAAGTCGCGCGGCCCGCGTCGGAAACGATCCTCGCTCCGCCGGTCACGCCCGAAGCGGTCGTCGTCGAACTTCCGCGGGCGGTCCTCGACGCGACGATCATCGCGGCGCTTGTAGCGGTCATCGCGGCGCTGGTACCGGTCGCGGTTGTCAAAACGGTCCCGACTGGCGAATCTGTCATCACCCTCGCGACGGTCTGACCGCTCGAAGCGGTCGCCGCCGCGCCGCTGCCGATCCCCGAAGCGACGCTCGTCCTGGCCCCAACGGCCAGGCTTGCGATCGTCGAACCGGCCCCGCGGGCGCTCATCGCGCCGCTCATAGCGGTCGTCGTGATTCTCGAAGCGCTCCCGGCGGCGTTCAGGGTTTCGAACTCCACCGGACTTGCGCGGGGCGTGACCGCGTGCGGCGCGCTCGGCGGCCGTCCAACGTTTCTTGGGGCTGCCGTCGGCTTTGAAAGCCTTGGACTTGCGTTTGGGCATGGACACTGTGGTTCCCTCATCGTCGTCTTGGACCCGACGCCACGGCGGCGCGGGCTGCGGCGCGTCTCGCCTCAAATTCGCTGTGCGCTTCACAAGACGGCCGATGTATCGCTGACAGCCAGGGCTGCTGGCGTAGGAATCCCGGCGCGGGTCAGCTGCGCTACCGGGCGGGCCCGATGGGCCGACGAAGAATACTACCCGAAACCAGGCGGATGACCGATTCCAGCGCGCTGACGGCTGAGTATTGATCCTGGACTAGAATTGGCTGCGTGCGGGTTGCCGTGATCGCCGAATCGTTCCTGCCGCAGATCAACGGAGTGACGAACTCCGTGCTGCGGCTGCTGGAGCATCTGCGCGACACCGGGCATGAGGCGCTCGTAATCGCCCCCGCTGACGGTCGCAAGACCCCGCGCCGCTACGCCGGCTTCCCCGTCAAACAGGTGGCCTCGATCGGGCTGCCCGGGTACGAGGTCGTGCGGGTGGTGACGACACCGTCATTCAACATTGAGCGCATCCTCACCAAATTCGCCCCCGACATCGTGCATCTGGCGGCACCGTTCATCGTCGGCTTCAAGAGCGCATCGGTAGCGGCCCGGCTCGGCATTCCGATGGTAGCGATCTATCAGACCGAGGTGCCGTCCTACGCCACCCGCTACGGCTTCCCTCAGGCCGAGAACCTCCTATGGCATCACCTGACCCAGGTGCACTCG
>CAMCJC010000406.1 GCA_945875065.1 uncultured Propionibacteriaceae bacterium
CGTCATCATCCCCGGTTCCCCATCATCATTGAGACCGTTCGGGAGGTCACCCAAGACGTGTATGACCTTCCCGGCGTGGAAAGCCTTATCCGTGGGCTGCGTTCCGGGGGCGTGCGCCTGGTGGAGGTGGTGACCGAAAGGCCCAGCCCGTTCGCGGCCGCCATTCTCTTCAGGTATCCGGACGCGTTCATGTACGAGGGTGACATTCCGCTGGCCCAGCGCCGGGCGGCACTTCTGTCGCTCGACCCGGACCTGCTCGCGGCCGCGCTGGGCACCCTCGACCTACGGGATCTGCTCGACGCGGACTGCGTGACCGAGGTGGTGCGCGAACTACAGCGCACCTCGCGGCCGGCACGCACCGTCGAGGACTTGGTGGATCTGCTCCGGGCGGTGGGCCCCGTGCCCTTGGACGCCCTTGGGGAACGCCTCGCGGGATTAGATCTGGAAAGCGCCATCGCCGGGGCGGGTGCCCGGGTGGCCGTGATTGCGATCGCCGAGCGCGATCATCTCGCCGCCGCGGCCGACCTGCCGCTCCTGCATGAGGCTCTGGGGACATCCACGCCCCAGACGAGAGTTTCGGCCGAGGGCCGAGATCCGCTCACCCAGCTCGTGGCTCGTTATGCCCGCACGCATGGCCCGTTCACTGCCAGCGATGTGGCCGCCGCGTTCGGGATCGCAGCAGACACCGTCTCTGTGGTGCTCGAACGGGAGACCGCCTCACGGCGGCTGATCCCGGGCAGATTCACCCCTGGCATCATCGAACCCGAGTTCATCGACCCGGACGTGCTGCGCCGGGTCCGCGGCCGCAGCCTGGCTCGCGCCCGCGCGGAACTGCAGCCGGTATCGGGCTCAGGGTTCTGCCGTTTCCTGGCTGCCGCTCACCAGGTGGACGACCCGCCGGATTCGAATCCGGATGAGGTGCTGTTCGCATTGCAGCGGTTAGCGGGAGCCTTTCTGCCCGCCAGCGCCTGGGAAAGCCATGTGTTACCGGCACGTCTGAAGGGATATCTTCCGGCCCATCTCGATACGCTGCTGGCCGAAGGTGAGGTGGTGGTGCGGATCAGAGGCAACGTAGGGGCGAACGACCCGCTGGTGGCTCTCGTGCCGGCCGCTGACGTCGACATGCTGCCGCCTGTGGATCCGCCCAGCGAGCAGGTGGCCGCCATAGCCGCAGCCCTGGCTGAAGGGGACGGCACCACGGCCTCGCTGGAGGGAACACAGGCCGAACGACTCGAGGCTCTGTGGACGGCGGCCGAGGCAGGCGCCATCGCCCCTTCCTCCTTCGCACCGGTCCGGGCACGCATCGGGGGAAGCTCCCGCGGTGCACACCGAGCCGCTCGGCCGGTTCAGCGACGCAGAGCCAGGCTGCCACGTTCCGCCTTGGGCCTAGCCCGCCCCTCTGTCGAGGCCGCTGGCCGCTGGTACAGGGTGCGCGACCCCCGCCCGGACACGGCGCTGGCCCTGGCATCGGCCTGGCTGGAGAGGTGGGGAGTGGTGACGCGCGGCGGTGTCACGGCCGACGGTGTCCCTGGGGGGTTCGCGGCTGCTTACCGTTTGTTGAGCGAGTTGGAGGCAGCGGGCAAGGTGCTGCGCGGCTATCTCGTCGAGGGGCTGGGAGCCGCCCAGTTCTCCACCGCCGAGGTAATCGACCAGGTTCGCTCGTTCGCGGACTCCCCCGAGGCCTCGTTGTGGCCCTCCGGCATCGCCCATCCCGCGCCCATCGTCTTGGCCGCGCTCGATCCGGCAAACCCTTATGGAAGCATCCTTCCCTGGCCCGAACATCCCACGGCCCGTCCGTCACGTTCGGCGGGTGCCCTCGTCGTCGTGGCGGACGGCCTATGCCTGGCCCATGTGACCAGGGGCGGACGCCAACTCACCCTGTTTGACTCACAGATGAACCGCGCTGACCGAGCCCAACTCGTGACCGAGGCCCTCATAGCGGCGGCCCGAGCCAAACGGATCGAGAGGCTGCGAATCGAGGAGATCGACGGAGAGCGAGTTGGCGCCAGCGAACTCGAGCCGGCGATGCGTCACGCCGGGGCCCGCATCTCACCCAAGGGCCTGATCATCGAGGGATAGTAGGCGCTGACGCAGTGGCGGTGGCAGTTCGCTCTTTAGTCCTTGGGCGTCGGCGCACACCAAGACTGTGCGGGCGCGATTGAACACCGTTTTATCGGCAGGATCGACGATCTCGCTGGCCAACGTGATGGATGAGGTTCCCAAGGCCACCGGTGCCACCCGCACCTCGTACGGCTGCATCCGATGCCCCAGTTGTTTGACGTAATCCACGTCTTGGCGTGCGATGAGCCAGGTATGTCGACTTCCCGTGGTCCCGGCGCGCGCCATCTCTGGCGCCCACTGCGTCGTCGCCGTGATTCTGGCCTGTTGCAGGTAGTCGAAAACCATGGTGTTGTTGACGTGACCATACGAATCAAGATCGGACCAGCGCACCGTCAGCGGCACCTTAGTGAAGCGTTCCCCGACCTGGCCGGTGAGTTCACGCAGGGGGTCGGCCACCACCCGATTCTCCGCGAAAAATTCGCGATGCCGCGGGCTCAGCCGGGCCGGGCGCTGGTGCCTGAAGTCGAACGGGCATAGCACCGTTCTGGCGCGCACCTTCACCTCGCCAGCCTGGAACATTTCGTAGGCCAGTTCGATACGCGCCGCGCCCAAGGCGCTCACCCCGAGGGTGATGTCGATCACCGGTTCGTCCA
>CAMCJC010000407.1 GCA_945875065.1 uncultured Propionibacteriaceae bacterium
CGTCCCCGAGTTGCGGTCCCCGAGGGTACACGAGGAGGCGTTCGCGATCCCGACCACCCGGCGCGGCGTGATTGAGCTGGGCCCGGTGCGTTCCGTGCAGGCGGATCCGTTGTACGCCCTGAGCCGCGAGAAGATCCTCTCGGACGTAACTCAGCTGTATGTGCACCCGCGAGTGATCTCCGTCGGGGTCGGCGCCATCGGCTTCCTACGTGATGTCGAAGGCATCGCGACCTCCAACCTGTCGTCCTCAGACGTGTCCTTCCACGCGTTGCGGGAGTACATCCCCGGCGACGACCGTCGCTCGGTCCATTGGAGGACAACGGCGCGCGTCGGGAAGCTGATGGTCCGCCAGTTCGAGGAGACTCTCCGGGCGCACCTGCTCATCATGATGTCCACGCGCGCCGGCGACTACGAGACCGAGGAGGATTTTGAACTCGCAGTCTCTGTCGCCGGCTCGTTGGGGGCATCCGCGCTGCGCGAGGAGCGACAGGTTACGTTCCACACCTCCACCGAGGCGTTGCGGTTCCCCGACGCAATTGGTTTGCTGGACCGGCTCGCTGGAGTCGAACTCGTCGAGGATGCCCTGACGCTCCGGCAGGTAGCGGCGCGGCATGCCGGTATTCCTGGCCTGTCGGTCGCCGCCGTAATCTCCGGGACCCCGAGTGTCGGTGAGCTGCGTGGCATCCAGCGCACCATCCCGGCCGGGGTGTTCAGCTTCGCGCTGCGATGCCGCTCCGGCCTCAAGCTCGCCCGAACGCGCGTCGGGGCGATGAGCGTGACCGACCTGTCCCAGCTCGACCACCTCAGACCGGCCCTCAGGAGCCTTCGATGATCGCCCCGGCACGGCCTGTTTGGCGCGCCTTCGGGGCCATCGTGTTGTTGCTGCCGGGCGTTGTTGCATTCCAGCCGGTGTTCGGCGGGATACGCGGCTACCTGCCGGCGGCGCTGGGCATCGTCGTCGGTGTCCTCGTCGCGTTTACGGCGCGCGCCCTGAAGTTCAGTCTCGCCATGTGGTTCGGCACCGTGGTCATCGCTTACCTGGTGGTCGGCGGCCCGGTGGCGGCGTCGGACTCCCTGGGTATTGGGTTCATCCCGACACTGCAGAGCCTGCGCCGCCTCGTTCAACTGACGTGGCAGGGGTGGGGCGACATCCTCACCGTAGCCACGCCCGCAGCAGACATTCCCGGTCCTCAAGCGATCCCGTTCCTCCTTGGCCTGGTCCTCGCTGCGGCTCTTAGCGCCGCGGCCATGTTGACCCGAGCCGTCGTGTTGCCACTCCTGATCCCGATCGCTTGGCTGTGCCTCGGTATCGCCTTCGGCATCCGCAACGCGCCGACGGCCTGGTGGCTTGGCGGGGCGTTGGCCGTCGGCTGCCTGGTCTGGACTACGGCGCACCGCTTGGCGCGCAGCAGTCACGTGAACGCCCGGTTCCTGGTGCGGCGTGCCCGCGGTTTGTCCAGTACCGCTGGGCGAGCCGTCGCCGCCGGATTTGTTCTCGTCCTGGCCGCCGGCCTTGCGCTCGGGGTGAATCTCGCCACCGGTACGGGTGTCAACCGCCAGGTGCTGCGGGACCATGTCTCGCCGCCCCTGGAACTTGAGGAATACCCGAGCCCGCTGACGCGCTTCCGCCTCTACGAAGTTAACCTGGCCGAGGAGGTTCTGTTCCACGTGCACGGCGCGCCCGCGAATGGTCGCCTGCGCCTGGCAGTGATGGATGCCTGGGATGGTTCGGTCTACAACGTGTCCCAGGACAGCGGCCGGTACTTGCGGATCGGGCGCGAAGTCCCCTGGCCTCCGCAGCAGGTGAGCGTTGACGCTACGATCGCCCCCGCCGCCTACAGCGACGTGTGGGTGCCCAGTTTCGGTGTGCCGGCGCGCGTCGAGTTCGCGGGACAGCGCGCGGGCGGGCTCGCCCGCGGCCTCCACATCAACCGCGACACCTTCCAGCTCCTCGCCGCCGCCCGCCTTGACCCGGGCAGCTCGGTTACGGTGCGGTCGTCGAATGCGGCGCCGCTCAGTCCCGATGATCGGCAGTCGTTGCTGGGACGCGGCATCGGGAGTGCCAAACCCACCCAGACCCGACTCGTTCCCGAGGTCCTCACCACGTTGGCCCGCGACTGGACCCGAGATGCCGGCTCCGCCTTCGAACAGCTGATCGCCCTGGAGACCAACCTCCAGCAGCAGGGGAAGTTCTCCGATGGCACCAAGTACGGATCTCGCGCTGGCCACACCGCCGAGCGCCTGGCATTCATGTTCAACGAGGATCAATACGTCGGCGACGACGAGCAGTATGCCGTTGCGATGGCGCTAATGGCGACTGATCTCGGGATTCCGGTGCGCGTCGTTCTCGGGTTCTACCCGAACGACCCGCTCAAGCAGGGACAGGATTGGGAGGTCCGCGGCACCGAGGCCCACGTGTGGGTCGAGGCCAATATCGAAGGTGCCGGCTGGGTCAGTTTCGACCCCACTCCGCCTCGTGACCAGGAACCCACCCCAAACAACACGGTGCCGCAGCCCAGGCCGAAGCCGCGAGTCGATTCGCCTCCGCTGCCGCCCGAACGGTATGAGGACGACGACGTGCAGGCCGAAGAGGAGAACGTCGAGGTCAAAGACCCGGTTGCCGAGCCCGCCGACTATGGCCCGCTCCTGTGGACGATCGGTCTCAGCGTCGGGGGTCTCTTGTTACTCCTGTCGCCGCTGCTGATCATCGG
>CAMCJC010000408.1 GCA_945875065.1 uncultured Propionibacteriaceae bacterium
GGAAGGCCCGCCGGGTCGAGATGACCGGCATGCCCGAGCTGATCGCCCTGCTGCGCAGCTTCGTGGGGGCCGCCGCCGTGCTCGTCGGCTTCAACGTCCACCTGGGGCACGGCCACCTCGACGTCCTGGCCGCCATCGAGGTTGCCCTCGGCGTGTTCATCGGCGCCGTCACGTTCACCGGATCGCTCGTGGCCTGGGGCAAGCTGAACGGCAGCATGGCCTCCAAGCCGCTGACCCTGCCTGGCCGGAACTGGCTCAACCTTGGGATGGGCGTCGCGTTTGTCGGCCTGACCTGGTGGTACGTCGTCTCCACGTCGTTGATTGCCCTGAGCCTGATCACCCTGATCGCGCTGATCCTCGGGTTCCACCTGGTCGCGGCCATCGGCGGCGCCGACATGCCCGTCGTCGTCTCCATGCTGAACTCGTACTCCGGCTGGGCCGCCGCATTCTCCGGCTTCATGCTCGGAACCTCGGTGCTGATCATCACCGGCGCCCTCGTTGGCGCCTCCGGCGCGATCCTGTCGTACATCATGTGCAAGGCGATGAACCGGTCGTTCATCTCCGTAATCCTCGGCGGCTTCGGTGATGCCCCGGTCGTCGACAGCGGCGTCACCGGCGAACACCGTGAGGTTTCGACCTCGGACGTCGCGACGATGCTGGCGGAGGCGAAGTCCGTAGTCATCGCGCCCGGCTACGGCATGGCCGTCGCGCAGGCCCAATACCCGGTCGCCGATCTGACCTCTCGCCTGAGGGAGCGGGGCATCGACGTCCGCTTCGCCATCCACCCGGTCGCCGGCCGGTTGCCCGGGCACATGAACGTCCTCCTCGCCGAGGCGAAGGTGCCCTACGACATCGTCCTGGAGATGGACGAGATCAACGACGACTTCGCCGACACCGACGTCGTCCTCGTCATCGGAGCCAACGACACCGTCAACCCCGCCGCCAACGAGCCCGGCTCGCCGATCTCCGGCATGCCCGTGCTGCGGGTCTGGGAGGCTAGCCAAGTCGTGGTGTTCAAACGTTCGATGAGTGCCGGGTACGCTGGGGTGCAGAACCCGCTGTTCTTCAAAGACAACTCCGTGATGTGCTTCGGCGACGCCAAGGCCACCGTCCAGCAGATTCTCGCTGACCTGCCGGTGACCGCCAGCTGAATCACACTCCGAGCCGCGACGCCGCCCGCATCCCCCTTCGGGCGGCGTCGCCCTAGTCGGCAGCCTCGTCGTCGAGGCGCTGCATCCACTCGCGCACGTGCCAGGTGGCGCGCACGTCGTCCTCGTTGTACTCAAGAACCCGCAGCCGGGCGGCTTCGCGCTTCTCGGGGTTGGGGCTGTCGGCGGCGGTGGCGAACCACGTCTGGGAGTTCAACCCGCCCGGCTCGTTGTCACGCCAAGTGAAGCCGGCGCCCTTGGTCGCGACGATCTTCAACCCCAGGCCTTCGACGCCAACGAAGTTGTCGCGTACGACGGAGAACAGGTCCACGAAGTGGGCCTTGGCCAGGCGGAGCAGCGTCTTAAGGGTGGGGTGGCCGCTGCGCTTGGCCAGGCGGGCCAAGTGCACCACCTCGTAGTCGGAGTAATGGAACACCTTCAGGTCGGGGTATTCGGCGATCAGCTTGAGCAGCCATTCGGCGCAGCGGACCGCTATCTGGGTCTCGTCGCGGTCGTTCAGCCGGGTGAAGGAGTCGAAGTGGTGGAAGGTTTGCTCGCCGGTGGCGCGGTTGGTCAAAAGGGCGCCCCACAGGTAGGTACGGTCGTGCTCGTCGGTCTCGATGTCGAGGTCGGCCTCGACCTGTGAGCGCGGCGTCGCGATCGGGTCGACCGATATCTTCTCCAGGGCGACGCCGCGGTGCAGCATCTGGGCCCGTCGGGCGGCTTGGCGCAGCCGCGCCTCGGAGCGGTCCCGGTGGGCGGTCAGCGGCAGGTACTGCGGCAAGAGCGCGTCAACGTCGGCCTCAGCCAGCTGGCTCACGGTCGTGATGCCGAGCGACATCAAAGTTTGCAGCTCCCGCACATCCAGGGGCGTCTTGGAGATGCGCAGCGACAGGTCGTCGTCATCCATGCGCGGTCGACAGGTCTCCCACCACGCGCACCACTCGCACTCGGCGACGCGGATCGGTCGCACCACCGGCGGCCGGTCGTCGCCCGGGACACGGTTCAGCGCGTCTTGGGCAACGTACACGCGGAAGCCGTGCTCGTGGTCGTAGCGCTCCAGCGCCGAGCGGAGCTTGTGCCCCGTCGAGGAGGTGCGTGAGAACGTCCGAAGGAAGCGGAGATCAAGGGGCACCCAGCAGATCTCGCCACGATGACCCTCGTCATTGCCGATGACCCCGCCGCGGGCCGTCTTCGCCGCGAAGCCCGCTGCCTGCAGCATGCGCCAGATGTGGGCGAGCTCAAGCAGGGCGCCCTCGCGGTAGGTGCGGTAACGGTAGTCGAGCAGCGGCCGAATCCTCGCCGGTGCGCAGAATGTCGAGCGGCCGAGGCGATCCGCGCGCGACTGCTTCTCCAACACCCGGTACGGTTTGATGCGCACCGGCCAGTATCCAGGGCCGCTGGGCGTGTCGTCGCCGCGGACGAGGAGGTCGACCTGGGCGCGACGGTGCCCTATCTCGTCGTCCGGTAGCCGTGCCCCAAGCACGACGGGTGCTCCGTCGGCCAGGGCCGCCAGCGTCTCAGCGACGGGACGGGAGACCGGCCGTTGG
>CAMCJC010000409.1 GCA_945875065.1 uncultured Propionibacteriaceae bacterium
GAGACCGCGGCCGAGCGCATAGCGGCGCACAACCTGCCGATGAAGGTCGTCGCCGCCGACTACCTGGACTCGTCTCCGGAGTTTGACCAGCTCGCCGTCATCTACTTCACCGCTCCCGGCCGCGTCGATTTCAGGTCGCTGGTCGGGGATCTGGCCCGGGCGCTCAACTCCCGCATCGATTTGCGGCAGGTCTCGTCACGCGACGCCGCCCGGCTCATCGGAGGTGTCGGCATGTGTGGCCGCGAGCAGTGCTGCACTCTGTTCCTCGACGAGATCGAGCCGGTCTCGATGCGCCTGGCCCGCAGCCAAAACCTGGCCGCTAACCCTCTCCAAATCCACGGCCAGTGCGGCCGTCTGATGTGTTGCCTGGCATTCGAGCATCCCCTGTACGTCGACTTCCTCAAGCGCGCCCCGGCCATCGGGCAGCGCATCGACGACGAGACTGTCGTCGCACACCACGTGCCGACGGACGAAATCACTCTGCGGGGGCCGGAGGGACTTAGACGCTGTCCGGTAGCCTCTGTTTGCCCCACCCGGAAGCGGCGGGTGGAATCCCGCGGGAAGGACATTTGATGCGGAACTGGGTCACCTGGGTGCAGGGCCTGCTGCTCGTGGTCGCGATCGGCCTCGTGGCGGCGCTGTTCATCTCTGGCATGGGCGGGCCGAAGCCAGCTTCGAACAGGCCGTCGCCGAGCACCAGTCCCACCCCATCGGTTGTCGCGACGCAGGCACCGCCGAGCGTCAGCCAAGAGAAGCCGGGCGTGCCCGCCATTCCGATTGCCGAGCACGAGACTTGGCCGATCGAGGGCAGCATCGACCCGGATCGGCAGGTCGACTACAAGTCGACGGCCACCCCGAAGGTCGAGCTGCCGGCCGCCCTCGGAGGCGACTTGGCGGCCTATTGGCAGCAGCAGTTGGAGTGGGCCAAGTGCGGCAAGGGCGAATGCGCGACGGTGAAGGTACCGCTCGACTGGGACAACCCCGGCAAGGCTGCGCTCGACATCGCGGTAGTGCGCTACCCGTCGAAGAACCCGAAGAATGGGCCCATCTTCGTCAATCCCGGCGGTCCCGGCATCGGCGGGAAGGCCTACGCGGACATGCTCGGCGCCGATCACTGGGAAGGCTTCGACACCGTCGGCTGGGATCCGCGCGGCACGGGCGATTCGACGCACGTCGTGTGTGGCTCGACTGAGGACACCGACGCCGCCTACCGCGCCGACAGCAGCCCGGACGACGACGCCGAGCAGACCAAGCTGGTCGATGCCTGGAAGAAGTTCGCGCGTGACTGTCGGGACGCCTCCGGTGAACTCCTCGACCACATCACCACGATCGAGAATGTCCGCGATCTCGACCTCCTGCGCTTCCTGCTGGGGGGCGAGAAGCTCAACTACGTCGGTGTCTCTTACGGCACCTACATCGGCGCGATGTACGCCGAGCTGTTTCCCGACAGGGTCGGACGCCTCGTCCTCGACTCCGCCGTCGACATCACCAACGACCAGGAGGTCGCACAGGTCGAAGGCTTCGAACTGTCGTTCAACAACTTCGCCGACTGGTGCGCCACCTCGTCGGAGTGCACCCTCGGCGACTCCCGGCAGGCGATCTTCGACAAGGTAAGCGGAGTCGTCAAAGGCCTCGACGCGTCGCCGCTCAAGGTGGATGACCGCGAGGTGAACCAGGGCACCGCAGTCACTGGCATCGCCTATTTCCTCTACTCGGGGGCGGAGCAGTACTCGACGCTCGCTAAGGTGATCGAGGCCGCGATCAGAGGCAACGGCAACGGTCTATTGGTGTCCGCGGATGCTCTCAACGGTCGAGGCCGGTTGGAGTGGAACACCGAGGCGTACGCGTTCCCGGCGATCCGTTGCATCGACTCATATGACAACGGCGTGGCCAAGTCAGTCGAGCTGTGGCACGAAGTCTCCGCGAAGTCGCCTCTCTTCGGCGTGAACATGGGTGTGGAGCCGGTGTGCGAGACGTGGACGGCCAAGTCGGTGCCGTTCTTGAAACTCACCGGCAAGGGGGCCGCCCCCATCCTTGTAGTCGGCTCCACCGGAGACTCGGCAACGCCGTACCGCCACGCCCAGACCATGGCCGAGCAGCTCGAATCTGGCGTGCTCCTCACCTACGACGGCCCCGGCCACGGCGCCACGACGAACGGCAACAAGTGCATCGACGAGGCCGTGTCAAAGTACCTCACCGAGGGCACCCCGCCGGTGGACGGCACCACCTGCACACCGTGATGCTCCGGGCCAGCGTCGCGGTCGCGGCGGCGCTGGTCGTCGCGGCCTGCACCCCGGTGCCCGCGCCGTCGCCGACCCCGAGTCCGATCCTGAGCCCGTCGGTCCTGGACCGGCCGGGCATCCCGGATGTGCCGGTGGCCGAGCACCCTGCGCTGGACGTCGGTCCGAGCCCGAACCGGCAGGAGGTCGCAGGCCAGCGCGACCTGCCCGCAGCGCCCGGCGATCTTCAGGCCTACTGGGACCAGGAACTCGACTGGACCCCGTGCGAGGGCGCCGAGTGCGCGACGATGCTCGTCCCCTTGGACTGGGACGACCCGAGCCGCGCTGCACTGGAGGTCGCGGTGACGCGCCGCAACGCCCCGGGGCTCGCCTTGGGCGTGCTGTTCGTCAACCCCGGCGGCCCGGGCGGCCCGGCAAGGCCGATCGTCCAGGGACTCTCCGCCGATGCGGTGCCTG
>CAMCJC010000410.1 GCA_945875065.1 uncultured Propionibacteriaceae bacterium
AGCAGACCTCCCGCTTTGGGATCCGCCTGCTTATTCGGCGTCGCATCGTCCCCCCAGGGTGTGCACGAATCGCCGGGCTGGGTGAACGAGCGGTGCAAACCCCCTAGCCGCGCACATCCCCGCTCACCCAGGACGGCGATTCGCGCCCACAAGGGGGTCGGTCAGGTAGGGGTGGGTAGGTGGCTGACGGGCGTTAGCTGCGTCGGATCAGCCGCGATGGACGCGGATGGCGCGCGTCCCGGGCGACGTCGCCGTCGCCCTCAACTCCAGCACCTTAGCCGCCAGGCCCTTCGACCGCAGGATCTTCGTCGCCGCCGCGACCTCCTCCTCCGCGGACTCGCCCTTCAGCGCGACCAGCTCACCACCGTCGGCGAACAAGCCGTGCGTCCACTTCAGCAGCTTCTCCAGTCGAGCCACCGCCCGGCAGGTCACGAGGTCGAAGGTCTGCTTGCACTCCTCAGCCCGGCCGCGCCATACGATCACGCGCTCCCCGAGCCCAAGCTCGTCGACGGCGAGCTCCAGAAACTGCGACCTTTTCAGCAGCGGCTCGATCAGCGTGATCCTAAGATCCGGCCGCGCCAGCGCCAATGGAATGCCGGGCAGTCCCGCCCCGGACCCGACGTCCGCGACCTCCACCCCCCACCCGACGACGTCGCAGAGCGCCAACGAGTTCAGCAGGTGCCGCGTCCACAGCCGATCCGCCTCCCGTGGCCCGAGCAGCCCCCACTCGATTCCCCGCCCAGCTAGGAGCGACGCGTAAGCATCCAGCCCCGATACCGCCACCGGGTACCGCTCGACGACCCCCTGCCGCGCCTCAGCCTCCGACGAGTCGGTACTCGCCGCGCCACCGATCTTCTGGGCGGCGGGCGCCTCACGGTCATCCGACGATGCGACCGAGTCCGGGCGCACGCCGTCTACCGCATCGGTCACGGCTTGGAGACCACGACTCGCCTAAACGGCGGTTCTCCCTCAGACTCGCTGTGAAGCTCGGCGGCGGCGACCTCGTCGTGGATGATCTTCCGCTCGTACGCGTTCAGCGGAGCCATGCGGACCGGCTCGCCGGTCTCGAGGACCTCGGCGATGGCGTCCTTCGCGAGCGCGACGAGCTCCAGGCGACGACGCTCCCGGAAGCCGGCGATGTCGAGCGTCAGCCGCGACCTGCGTCCCGTCTCGGTCATGACGACGAGTCGCGACAGCTCCTGCAGCGCCTCTAGGACCTCGCCATCCTTGCCGACGAGGCGGTCGTCGTCGGTATCGATCGCGACATAAGCCCGCCCGTTGGCGACGGAGTTCTCGATGTCGCCGTCTAAGTCGGAGATGTCGAGGAGCTCTTCGAGATAGTCGGCGACAAGGTCGCCCTCGGCGAGTAGGGTCTCGTTGTCGATCTTGTCACTCATGGTGATCCCTTAACTGTTCAGTGGCCCTGACGAGGTCGAAACCTATTTCTTCTTCCGGGCGGCGCGAGTGGTGTTCCGGGGCTGCCGACGCACCCCCGTCGCCGTCCCAGTTGACGCGGCGGGTGCGTCATCGGTCTTGACGGTGCTGCGCCTGACCTGCTGCCGCACAACCTTCCGGCGCCCGTTCTCGTCGGCCTCGACCGGAGCGGCGACGGTGCGGGCCGGGCGGCCCTTGCGGCGCTTGGCGTCGCGGGCCTTCTGGATTTCGACGGGGTCCTTGCCCTTGGCGCGCATCCGCTCCTCCCAGTCGATGTAAGCCGGGGTGTTCGGGGCGGGGTTGTTGTAGATGAGGAGTCCCTGCTGCCCGAGCGTCCACACGTTCGAGACGAACCAGTACAGCAGGACGCCGATCGGAATGATCGTCGATGAGAACGCGTACATCAGCGGGAACATGTAGAGCATGATCTTCTGGGTCTGCGCGAACTGACCGGTCAGCGACTCCGGCGGCATGTTCTTGCGCATCAGCTGCAGCTGCGTGATGAACAGCGAGACGACCATCAGGATCACGAGGACGATGCCGAAGATCTGAGTCGCCCCGAACGGCGTCAGCGGGAAGATGCGACCCGAGAGGCGGGCCCCCAAGAACTGAGCCTCTTGCAGCGATGCCACCAGGTCCGGATTGATTTTCAGCCAGTGGCCTCGGACCTGGTTGTCGGCGACGCCCTGCAGCACCCGGTACAACGACAGCAGCACCGGTGCCTGCAGCAGCACCGGGAAGCACGACGCCATGGGATTGACCCCCTCTTCGGCGTACAGCTTCTGCATCTCGCGGGCATAGCGTTCCCGGTCGGTGCCGAATTTCTTCTGCAGGTCTTGGAGCTTCGGCTGCAGCAACTGCATCGCTCGCGACGAGTTGATCTGCTTGACGAACAGCGGAATCATCAGCGTCCGCACGAGCAGCGTCAGGCAGATGATCGCCAGCGCCCAGGCCCAGCCCGAGTGAGCACCGAACACCGGTGTCCACAGGTTATGGAAAAGTACCAAGAGTCCGGAGACCGCCCAGTACAGCGGCTGCATCATCGCCGACAGCAGCCCGTACAGGCCGTCCCAGATGGACAAGGTGACCAGGAGGTCGATCATCTACGACACCTTCTGCCCGGGTATCCGGGTCTTCTCGATTGCGTCCTCCTCGGCCCACTCACGGGCTTCGGGGGTTCCGGGTACGTAATCAATCCCGCCCATCGACCACGGGTTGCAGCGGACGATGCG
>CAMCJC010000411.1 GCA_945875065.1 uncultured Propionibacteriaceae bacterium
TTCGCCTCGGCAAGCTGGCTCGTCGACTTAACGAGGAAACACGAGGCACACGTGAACTCGTTGGCTTGGCGCGGCAGCACGCGAACCGTAAGTTCTTCGTGAGACAGGTCCGCACCAGGGAGCTCGAACGACTCAGCGGCTTCGACCTCGTCCTCGTCAACCTTGCCGGAGTTCTTGTCGTTGCGGCGCGTCTTGAGTTCTTCGAGCGAGTCCTCGCTCATCTCCTCGTCGCTTTTACGCGGCGCGTCATAGTCCGTGGCCATGCGCCTTCCCTCCTCAGCCGTTCGCGGGCGGTCACCCAAAAATGATCGGGGCTATGTGTACCACATCCACACGCGTGTGCAAGTCCCGGGGTTCATTGTGGTCTGCTGGTAGGTTGTGTCGTCATACAACGAGGGAGAATCAATGGAAAGTGCACTGACCCCACGGGAGATTCAGTCACGCATCCGCGGTGGGGCCACCCTCGCTGAGGTGGCTGCCGCAGCTGGCGTTGATGAGTCGCGCATCCTGGGGTTTGCCCGCCCCGTCCTCGCTGAACGCGAACACATCGCGTTAACAGCTTTGGGGTGTGCTATCCGTCGCCGCGGTGATGGCGCCGGTCATCGACGCCTTCGTGAGCTTCTCACATCCAGACTGCAAGCCCGCAGCATCGACGCTGACGAGATTGAATGGGATGCCTGGCGTGAGGCGGACCTAAAGTGGCGTGTCGTCGGCACGCTCGAGTCTTTGAGCCGGACCGCCGAGTTCGTGTTCGACCCGCGGGGCCGGTTCTCCGTCGCCGATAACGGTGATGCACGGTGGATGATCGGTGAGGAGTTGCCGGGTGCCACTGACCCGGACAACGAGAACACGGTCGACTTTGATGACGAGTTCGCTCTGGTCCGAGCCACCGCACCGGCGCAGGAGCCGCCTGCGATTCCCGGGGACGATGTCCCCACCGACAGCTTCGATGAAGGCCCGGCCACTTCCGAACTCGATGACCTGTACGACATGCTCAGCGGGGTCAGTGAGGATTCCGTTCGGATCTACGTTGGCTTGGAGGGCGAGGACTCTAACGGCCAAGAGGATGACGACCCACCGGCGCTGTCGCACAGCGGGGCGCTGGCCCTAGAGCAGCCCGAGTTCGAGGCTCCAGAGAACCAAGATGACGAGGACACCCGGGATGTCTCGGGCGAGCGGTCGCTATCTGCACCGCCTCGCTCCGAGGAGAGTGTGCAGCAGACGCTGCTCGGCGAGACCGAGCCGCAGCCTCAGGCCAAGAAGAAGGGCCGCCGCGCCCACGTCCCAAGCTGGGATGAGATCATGTTTGGCAGCCCCCGCTAGCCGAACGGTAGCGGGTCCGATCCCAGGGTCGCCTTTGCGCGGCTGGCCGTCATCCGGCGACGGTGGTGGGCTCGGCACAGTACCTCGTAGCGCACCTCACCCGCCCCGGTGTCACCGACGACTACCTGTGAGCCCTCGGTGACCATCAGGCCGCCCACGGTTCGGGCGTTATGGGTGCCTTTGGCTCCGCACCAGCACAGTGGGCCAAGAGGCAGCGTCTCAACGCGATCGGCGAGCTCGACAAGTCGCTGTGAACCGGGAAAGAGCCGGGTCTTGAAGTCCGCCAGGATGCCGAACGTGTAGACGTCGATCTGTAGCTCGTCAACGATGCGCGCAAGTTGTTCGATCTGCTCGCTCGTGTAGAACTGAGCCTCGTCGCACACGAGGTAGTCGATCCGCCGACCGGCGATGAGTTCGGCGATGACGAACCGCCAGAAGTCGAGGTCGGCGTCAACCTGGATGGCGTCGCGCTCTATCCCGATTCGGGAAGTGATGCGCGCCACGCCGGAGCGGTCGAAGCACGTGAAGACGCAGCCTTGGCGGCCGTGTGTCGACTGGGTGTGGTCGAACTGCAGCGCCAACGTCGACTTCCCACAATCCATCGGGCCGGTGTGGAAGACAAGCTCAGCCACGGCGTTCCCCAATCAGGCTCTCGTAGATCTCGACGTATCGGTCGGCCGTGTGGCGCGGCGTGATGCGCTCCTGTAGGCCTTCGGTGGCCGCCCGCATCGCTTCCAGGCGTCGCCGGTCAGCCAGCTGTCGCATCCCTTCGGCGATCGAGGTGACGTCGGGGGTGGTCAATAGCGCGCTCTCGGGCGACGTGGCGGCGGTGAGCCGTTCATCGCAGTACAGGATCGGTAGGCGCGCGGCGACGGCCTCGGATAAGACCAGGGCTTGGGAGTCGAAGCCATTGCTGGTCAGCACGAGTGCGTCGGCGTTGACCAGCTCCCACGCGATCGCATCCAGCGACCGCAGGTGGCCCCTGAAGTCGATGTTGCTGGCTCCCCCAGCGAGGCTCTTGAGCAAGTTGCGCTGGTCGCCATCACCGACGAATACCAGTTCCGCATCGGGCAGATCCGCCTGGCGAAACGCCTTTACCATCACGTCGAGGCGCTTCTCCTTGGCGAGGCGGCCCAGCGCGAGAAAGCGGATCCGGTCGTCGGTGCGCTCTCGTCGGACGTGCCCCAGCGCCTCGAACATAGCGCGCCCGACTCCGGTTGGCACGACGAATCCGGGAACGTCGTGGGCGGCAGCTTTGTTGATCAAGTCCTTCATGAAAGGGCTGGGAACGGTCCACGCGTCAACCTTGCCAGCGATGTCC
>CAMCJC010000412.1 GCA_945875065.1 uncultured Propionibacteriaceae bacterium
CTCTGCCGATTCGTTCGTCTTGCACGGCGCGTAGCCATCCGGTGCCGGTGTCGGGAGCGGTGGCGAGCCAGGTGCGGATCGCTTGGATGACGAGGATATCGGCGAGTCTGGTCGCCACGGCTTCCCCGCCGGGCTGTGTGCGGGAGAGTTCACCGGCCATGAGGCGCAACGTGTCACGGATCGCTCCGTCGGCGGAGGCAGTGTCACCGCCGACGGACAAGAGCTGTGGGAGCGCACGCATGAGCTCTCGTGCTGCGGGGTCGTCGAACGTGACGATGCCGCAGATCAATTGGCCGGGGCGGCCATCGCCGCCGTGCTGCAGGCGGGAGTAGCGGTCGGTGAGGTACTGCTGCGGCAGGAGATCGACGCGAGGACCTGACGGCGCGTCTGGCGCGCTGGCGAGATGATGTCCGAGTCCATGTGGCACGAGCGCGAGGTCTCCTGCCCGCAGCTCGCAGGGTTCACCGCCGGGCAGTCGGATCCAGCAGGTACCGGCGGTGACGACGTGAAAGCTGATGGAGTCGGAAATGGCTGGCATCTCGAGTGCCCAGGGCTCGGTGAGCTGGGCATGGCAGTAGAACGTGCTGCGCATTCGAAGCGTGTGCAGTACTCGGGCCAACCGATCCGTGCGGCCGGGCGTGACGGCATCTTCCATGCATACAGCTTCGCATGGATGGTTACGATAGTTCCGCCCATTTCGGTTGAACGAGCAAGAATATTGAATTCTGAGTCATAGATTTACCTTCGTTTACCTCGTACTGTCGAACTATTAAGTGAGTTATACGACCGAAGGGAAACGCGATGTACGTCATTGCTGGGGCAACAGGCAGAGTCGGATCGAATGCGGCAAGGCAGCTACTGTCCGCGGGAGCGGAAGTACGGGTGCTCGTGCGCCGCAGGGCTGATGCCGATGACTGGGAGGCGCAAGGAGCCGGAGCACGCCTCGTCTCTTTGAACGACCGTTCCACGCTGACTGAAGCCCTCACGGGCTGTACTGGGTTCTTCGCCCTGCTGCCGTTCGATCTCACCGTCGATGATCTCGACGAGCACGCGGACCGTTTAGTCGAATCGATCGCGGGGGCCGTGGCCGATGCCGACGTGCCGCATGTCGTGCTGCTCTCGTCCGGCGGTGCGGACCTCGTCGAGGGCACCGGCCCGATCACCGGGCTGCACCTCATGGAAGCCGCGCTGAAATCGACGGGAACGGTGCTCAGTGCGTTACGTTCTGGCCACTTCCAGGAGAAGCTCGCCGATGTGCTCGATACGGCACGCGAGAGCGGCATCTACCCCGTGTTCGCAGGTTCGGCGGATGTGCCCATCCCGATGGTTGCCACTGCTGATCTTGGAGCAGTCGCAGCCAGTATCCTGCAATCACCTCCCAGTAGGAGTGAAGCAATCGATGTCCTCGGCCCTGCGTATTCGGAACGAGCCGTTGCAGCGGTGCTGGGTCGCGCACTGGGTCGGGAATTGACGATCGAGCTCATCCCGGAAGAGGCATGGGCGGACGTGCTGACCGAAGCAGGCTTCCGGTCGCATATCGCAGCGAGCCTTGCCGAGCTGTATCGAGCTGATCAACAGGGGCTGCTCGCGCCACGTGGCGACCGCCGGGTTAGTGGGCATGCGTCGATCGAGGTCACGATCGACCGCCTCCTCCGGGCAAACTGAAGAGGCAGACAGAGATGTCCGTCCTTCTGACGAGCATGCTCTCGGTCGCGACCGTCACCAATGGGCTGCTCGCAGGAGCGTTCTTCGTATTCTCCTGCGCCGTCGTTCCCGGCCTCCGACGTGTAGATGATCACACGTTCATGCGCGCGTTCCAGACGATCAACCGCGCGATTCTGAACGGATGGTTCTTGAGCATTTTCATCACGGCTCCCATCACAGGAGTTGCCTGTGCCGCATTCAGCGTCTGGTGGAATGCGCCGTTCCCACCCGCGCTCATCTGCACTGCTGCAGGTGGATCGTTGCTCACCTTCATTATCACGGCAGCAAAGAATGTGCCGCTGAACACCCAGCTTGATCGCGCGACGTGCGGTAACCCGGAAGAGATCCGGGCTGCACGCCAAGCCTTCGAACGCTCATGGGGGCGCTGGAACTTCGTCCGCACGCTCGCCAGCGTCGTGGCGCTCGGCTGCCTTGTCATCGCGGAGATTTCAATATAGTCAGACGCCTCCAGGTCGAGGGCTGTCATGCCGGTGTGTAGTCAGGCAGGTCAATGTCGGACGCTTTGCTGAACTGTTTCTCCATGAAGCCTCGCATGGGCCAGCGTGTTGCCCACGACATCGACGCCTGCATGAACCGGATCGCAAGAGCCGTCATCGGCGCATATCCGCCAGGTCCGCCCGCAAGCTGCTGCGCAGCCTCGACATACGGGCGAACGATGCGGTCGTACGCCGCGAACGCAGCGGCATGGTCGCTTCCGTCTCCGAGTTCTCCGGCGAGCACATAGGCGCCCACCAGCGCGACGCTGGTGCCGAGCCCGCTGAGCGGGGTCGGACAGGCGGCTGCATCCCCGATCAGGGCAATGCGGCCATTCCACCAGCGAGACAGTTGAACCTTCCCCATCTCATCGAACGAGAAATCCGATGCCGAGCGCGCGGCCTCGAGCAGCCGCGGAACATGCCATCCGACACCACCGAA
>CAMCJC010000413.1 GCA_945875065.1 uncultured Propionibacteriaceae bacterium
GCGGTCTCCCCCTCCGCGAGCACCGCCCCCCACGTCGGCACCGTCGTCGTCTCGTTGATGGCCGGCTACGCGCTGGCCCGCTTCACCGGTTGGGGGGCGCGCATCCTGCTCGCGCTGACGATCTTCACGCTGATGGTGCCGGCCGCCACGACATTCGTCCCGATGTTCATCATCACCGCCCAGTTCGGGTGGATCGACACGTTCCGCGGCCTAGTCATCCCCGGCATGTTCTCAGCGTTCGCGACCTACCTGTTCAGGCAGGCATTCCTCGACTTCCCCGTCGAGTTGGAGGACGCTGCCCTAGTCGACGGCTGCAACCCGTTCACGGCATTCTGGCGGATCGTCGTTCCCAATTCCAGGGAGACGATGGCGGCGGTCGGGACCATCGTGCTGATCGGCTCATGGAACGCGTTCCTATGGCCCTCTCTCGTAGGGCGCGACGCTACCAGGACGTTGCAGGTCGCGTTGAGTCAGTTCATGACCAGCCAGGGGGTGCGCTATCCCGAGCTGTTCATGAGCTCGCTCGTCGCGATCGTCCCCATGCTCGTGGTGTTCCTGTTCCTGCAGCGCTTCCTGGTGCAGGGCCTGACAACCTCGGGACTGCGGTAGGCGGGCTTTCCCGAAATGGTAACGGCACGACAGACTGTGGCGGGTGAGTGACATAGACATGAAGGCCTTGCGCACCACCGTTGGCGTGGTTGCGTTGTTCAACCTCGCGTACTTCTTCGTCGAGGTGGGAGTAGCGGTAGCGATCGGCTCGGTGTCCCTGATGGCTGATTCCGTCGATTTCCTTGAGGATGTCGCCGTCAATGCCTTGATCTTTATAGCCCTCGGATGGCCGCTAGCCCGGCGCGCGACCGCCGGGAAGGCGATGGCCGTGGTGATCGTCGCGCCCGCGATTGCCGCGATCTGGCAAGCCGTGGTCAAGTTCCAGAGCCCGGACGCCCCCGAGGTCGCATCCCTGCTCGTCACCGGCTGTGGCGCGGTCTTGGTCAATGCCTTGTGCGCGTGGCTGCTTTCGAAGCAGCGCAACCGCGGCGGATCGATGACCAAGGCCGCGTGGTTGGCGGCACGAAACGACGTGATCGTAAACCTGGCGATCCTCGTCATGGCCGGGATCACGTGGGGCATGGTTCCGAACGGCTGGCCGGATCTGATCCTCGGCGTGCTGATCCTGGCCCTGAACTTCACCGCCGCCAAGGAGGTTTGGGAGGTGGCGGAGGAGGAGCGGCTGGCCGCAAAGGCCGCTGCGGGCGAGGCCGGCTGTAGCTGCAGCGGCTAGCGAGCTATTTTTTGGCGGTTTCTCCGGTGGAGAGCGCGGCGACGAAGGCCTCTTGCGGTACCTCGACGCGGCCCACCATCTTCATCCGCTTCTTGCCTTCCTTCTGCTTCTCGAGCAGCTTGCGTTTGCGGGAGATGTCGCCGCCGTAGCACTTGGCGAGCACGTCCTTGCGGATGGCGCGGATGGTCTCGCGCGCGATGACACGCGAACCGATGGCCGCCTGGATCGGCACTTCAAACTGCTGTCGCGGGATCAGTTCCTTGAGTTTGCCGGCCATCATCAGTCCGTACGAGTACGCCTTGTCCTTGTGCACGATCGCGGAGAACGCGTCGACTGGGTCGCCGTGCAGGAGAATATCGACCTTCACGAGGTCGGCGACCTGTTCTCCATCGGGCTCGTAGTCGAGCGATGCGTAGCCCTTGGTGCGTGACTTGAGCGCGTCGAAGAAGTCGAACACGATCTCGGCCAGCGGCAGGGTGTAGCGGATCTCGACGCGGTCCTCAGACAGATAGTCGAGGCCCTGCTGGATCCCGCGCCGGGTCTGGCACAGCTCCAAGATCGTGCCGATGTACTCGCTAGGAGCCAGGATCGTGCCTCGGACTACGGGCTCGTGAACCTCCGCGATCTTCCCGTCCGGATACTCCGAGGGGTTGGTGACGGTGTGTTCCGTACCGTCCTCCATGACGACGCGGTACACGACATTGGGCGCGGTCGAGATCAGATCCAGGTTGAACTCGCGTTCCAGACGCTCCCGCACTATCTCCATATGCAGCAGGCCGAGGAAGCCGACGCGGAAACCGAACCCGAGGGCGCCTGAGGTCTCTGGTTCGAACGTCAGTGCGGCGTCATTCAACTGCAGCTTCTCCAGGGCTTCGCGGAGCTCGTTGAAGTCGTCGCCGTCAATCGGGTAGAGGCCGGCGTAGACCATGGGGTTGGGGTGCCGGTAGCCACCGAGATCGTCCGAAGCGGAGCGGACGGCACCGGTGATGGTGTCGCCGACTCGCGACTGGCGAACGTCCTTGACGCCGGTGATCAGATAGCCGACCTCTCCGACCCCCAGGGCGGCCGACTTGACGGGTTCGGGCGAGATGACGCCGACCTCGAGTAGTTCGTGCTCGGCTTTGGTGGACATCATCAGGATGCGCTCGCGGTGGCTGAGTTCGCCATCAACGACGCGCACGTAGGTGACGACGCCGCGGTAGGTGTCGTAGACGGAGTCAAAGATCAGGGCGCGCGCCGGACCGCCGGGGTTCCCAACGGGCGCCGGGATTTGGGAAACGATCTCGTCGAGGAGTTCGGCGACGCCGTTGCCGGTCTTGGCGGATACCCTCAGGACATCGGATTCGTCG
>CAMCJC010000414.1 GCA_945875065.1 uncultured Propionibacteriaceae bacterium
CTATGTCTTGCTGGGGCTCAACGACTTCTCAGGGGATCTCCGCATCGGTGACGATGATTTCCGCGCGGCTACGGGAGTGCTGTTTCCCAAGATGACACTCGTGGAGGGAACTCTCCGGGAGAACCTCGTCCTTGGCTACGAACGCGAGGTCGACGACGTGGAACTGCTCCAGGTGTTGCGCGACGTCAACCTGGAACAGGCGGTTGAGCGCCTTCCGGCCAAGTTGGGCTCGCGCGTTCAGGCGGGCGGGCGGAACTTCTCCACTGGCCAGGCACAACGGCTTCTGCTGGCGCGTGCCCTGGTGAGAGGACGCCAGTTCCTGTTCCTCGACGAGGCCTTCAGCAGCCTCGACGAGGAGAACAGGCCCTACATCTACCGAAACGTGGTTGCGGGGGAACGCTACCGCGACACCACCATGGTGATGGTGAGCCACGATCCCGCGCTGCTCGACTATTGCGACACGGCTTGGATCATGACGGACCGGGAGTCGTTCGAGGTGGTGCCGACGGCAGAATCGCGGGTGGTGGGCCTCAGGACACCAGCACCTCGCCGGGGTTGGTGCGAGGCTACTGCCTCACTAAACAAACTGCTTACACAGACAACTTGACCAGGTCGACTGGGCCCCAGCGCGACACGAAATCATCGCCGGAGCAGCCGCTCCAGCAGCGGGTCGACTAGGTCGCGTCCTCGCAGCGCGTCAAGCCATGCGTTAGGGATGGCGTCGACCCCGTGCACCAATCCGGCGATTCCGCCAGCGACGCATGCGGTGGTGTCGGTGTCGTGCCCTAGGGCGATCGCCGCCCGAACAACTTCCTCATAGCTCGCGCCCGACTCGGTGAGGCGCACCGTCGCCCGGAAGGTGTCCACCACGTAGCCCGAGCCGCCCAGCTCGAACCTGGCGTTCTCTGGCCAGACCCTGGTCTCGAACTCGACCACCGCGTCCGAGGCCGAGCCGTGCACTGCCCGAAACGCGGCCACCGCGTCGTCGAAACTCTTCTCGGGTGCGGCTCCCATCAAGAGGCGGCGCACCCAGAGGGCGTACACCTCGCAGCACACCTGCGAGCGCAAATGCGCGTGCGTAATTCGCGACGATGTGGCGGCATCGGCGCACAGTTCGGCGTCGCTTCCCCTGTGCCACAGCCCAAGCGGCAACACCCTCATCAGCGACCCGTTGCCGTTAGCGCGATCGTCACTGGAACCGGCCTCGAGCGCTGGAATCCCCTGCCGCATCGCCAAGATGGCGTTCGATGTTTGGACCCCGACATCGAAGACCACGCCGTCGACTGCGTAGGCTCCCCTCTCATACCACGCGACGAAGCGCTGCCCCAAGTCCTCCGCGTCGAGTCGTCCCCGCTCTAGCAGCGAATCGAGCAGCGCCAGCATCTGCGCCCCGTCGTCGGACCACGTCCCCGGCGGCGTCGATGCGTGGGCCCGCCTGAACCCCGGTGGCGGGTCCATGGTGACCACCTCTGGCAGCTCAGCAGGCTCGTGAAACTCGTATGGCACCCCCAACGCATCGGCCGCAAGATGCCCAAGGATCGCGCCGCGAATCCGCTCTTCCTGTGCTACGCGCATGCTGTCACAGTAGTGGACACCTGGTGGGGCTCAGAGCAGGTCCGGGGGAGGGTAGTCGTGCCCAGAAGAATGCCTGTCAGGGCCCAGTGAATCGACTGGCGAGGGGCAAACCTAAACGTCTCGTAAGCCGGGCTAGGCGCGAGTATCGCTGTGGTTCACGATCATCGAGTTCGCAGCGATGATCACAACCGTCAGGACCGCAGAAATCGCCAGGGTGAGAAGAATGGAAGCCGGTGTAAGCGCTGTGATATCGAAACTTGTTCCGCCATCGAACATCCCCCGACCGATGCCGATTTGCGTCGTCTGAGTGAGTAGAGCGTAGGGCATGATGAGCGAGGTGACTCGGAGCTTGATGAGGAGCGCCATCGTGCATGCGCCTGTCAAAACTAGACCGATCGCCACTGGCGTGGCGAAAGATCGGAAGAAGGTCGATAGAGCCGATTGAAGCGCGGCGACGGGAATTTGTGCGATGACCACGAGGAAGCTGCTCGCGAAGTAGTCTGGTGGTAGCATCCCCGGCAGTTCAAAAGTCTTACCTAAAATGATCACAGAAATCAGGAGTACGACGTGCATCGCGGCCGACAGGATGGCAATGGCCGCAACCTTTCCGGTGACAATTCGCCAAGTGGGCACCGGGCCGCTCATGAGCGCATTCCAGTTACTGTTCTTATGTTCCACACGCCAGACGAGGGAAGCGAGAATCGCGATTCCTACGGGAAGGATGGCCATGCCCCAGAAACCGATGGAACGAACCCAGAGAGTGTGCCAGCCGGCCGTGAATTCACCCTCGACGGCAACCGTACTGGCTGAACCCGCGACGACCATGATCATCGGAAGCAGAATCACGACGAGCCAGCTCAGCGAACGCTTGAGCTTGAGGAACTCAGAAATGATCGATTCCATATTCAGCTTTCCTGCCGATCAAAGAGTCCAGTGATGAGTAAGAAGAGACCACTACCGGCGATAGCGAGGCCGGTGACACTGACGTATGGCAGGTCGAAGTACTGTGGCGTCATGCCGACGAAATCGGCTTGCATCGTAAGTGAGTAGT
>CAMCJC010000415.1 GCA_945875065.1 uncultured Propionibacteriaceae bacterium
GTCAGCTCCACAACAACCTCCACAACCGTTGTTGCGCACACCGCCTGAACCCGCCGCGACGGTGGTTCACCCAGCTCGGCGATTCGTGCTCAGGTCCGGTAGGTGGGGGAAGCGACGACGGGGCTCGGGTAGCGCGACGACGGGGTCGGTGGGGCAGGTGTACGGAGCCGGTGACCAGGAGCACGAATCGCCGTTTTGAGTGAATGGCGGGTTCGGGTGGGGTTTGTGGCTAGGGGGTTTGCGACGGTGGTTCACCCAGCTCGGCGATTCGTGCACGCCCTCCGGCGGATCGGAGGAGTCGGACAGGGTGAGACTGCGACCCGGCGGCGGCGAGGCGGCGGCGAGGTGGTGGCGAGGCGGCAGCCGATCGGAGCTCACCGAGGCCGGCAAAGGAGCCGCCCTGCCCGCGGGCGTGACCTTCTCGCTCCCGCGGGCAGGGCGCGCTGCGTAGGTGGACCGACGCGTAGGCGTCAGACCGATAGGGGAGGGTCTCCATGTCGCCATGAAGGTCGAGACAGCGCGGTTGTCGTTGCGTCCGGGCCTCGCGTCGGTATCATGTTGGATGCAACCGGTGTCGGCCGGGTTGCGCGTCTCCTGCGCTACACCTATAGTGTTTGTTTGCCCTGTACTGGAGTCTCCCGTGATTTGACGCGGGAGATTTGTTGTGCAACAAACCTTGCCATCGGCGTTCCCGGAAGGACCGAATCTTGGCCGCCTCGCGCTCTGCGTTGAAGAACACCAATGTCGTCTTGCCCAGCGGTCGGATCTCGTTCGCGAAGATCCCTGAACCACTTGAGGTCCCCAATCTTCTCGATCTCCAGATCGACTCTTACAACTGGCTCATCGGCAACGAGACCTGGCAGGCTGACGTCGAGGAGCGCCTCGCCGCCGGCCGTACCGACGTCAACACGCGCTCGGGCCTCGAGGAGATCTTCTCGGAGATCTCACCCATCGAGGACTTCAACGAGACGATGTCGCTGTCCTTCCGCGACCACCGCTTCGAGGAGCCCAAGCACTCGATCGAGGAGTGCAAGGACCGCGACGTCACGTACGCTGCCCCGCTGTTCGTGACCGCAGAGTTCGTCAACAACGAGACCGGAGAGATCAAGTCCCAGACCGTCTTCATCGGCGACTTCCCGCTGATGACCGACAAGGGCACGTTCATTATCAACGGCACCGAGCGTGTCGTTGTCTCGCAGCTGGTCCGCTCGCCCGGTGTCTACTTCGAGGTTACCCCGGACAAGGGCTCTGACAAGGACATCTACTCCTGCAAGGTGATCCCGTCGCGTGGTGCGTGGTTGGAGTTTGAGATCGACAAGCGGGACATGGTGTTCGTCCGCCTCGATCGCAAGCGCAAGCAGAACGTCACGATCCTCCTCAAGGCCCTGGGATGGACCGAGGACCGCATCCTGGAGGAGTTCGGCGACTACGAGTCCATGCGCACGACGCTGGAGAAGGACACCGTCAACACCCAGGACGAGGCCCTCCTCGACATCTACCGCAAGTTGCGTCCGGGTGAACCCCCGGCTCGTGACGCCGCGCAGGCCCTGCTCGAGAACTACTACTTCAACCCGAAGCGCTACGACCTCGCCAAGGTTGGTCGTTACAAGATCAACAAGAAGCTTGGTCTTGAGCTGCCGTTCGACCAGCAGGTCCTGACCATTGAAGACATCGTCGCGGCTATCAAATACGTCGTGGCGCTGCACGAACACAGCGAGGAGCTGAACGGTAACCCCGTCGAGGCCGACGACATCGATCACTTCGGCAACCGTCGCCTCCGCACCGTCGGCGAACTGATCCAGAACCAGTTGCGCACCGGTCTGGGGCGTATGGAGCGTGTCGTTCGCGACCGCATGACCACTCAGGACATCGAAGCGATCACCCCGCAGACCCTCATCAACATCCGCCCGGTGACGGCGGCGTTGAAGGAGTTCTTCGGCACCTCGCAGCTGTCGCAGTTCATGGACCAGAACAACCCTCTGGCCGGCCTAACGCACAAGCGCCGCCTATCGGCGCTCGGCCCCGGCGGCCTGTCCCGCGACCGCGCGGGCATGGAGGTTCGCGACGTCCACACCTCGCACTACGGCCGCATGTGCCCCATCGAGACCCCGGAAGGCCCGAACATCGGCCTCATCGGCTCGCTCGCTAGCTTCGCGCGAGTCAACGCGTTCGGCTTCATCGAGACGCCGTACCGCAAGGTCGAAAATGGCAGGGCCACCGACCAGATCGACTACCTGACCGCCGACGAGGAGGACCGCTTCTCCATCGCGCAGGCCAACGCGATCATGGACGCCGAGGGCCGCCTGACCGAAGACCGTGTCCTCGTCCGCCTGAAGCACGGCGACGTCGACTCCATTCCCGCCGCGGACGTCGAATACATGGACGTCTCGCCTCGTCAGATGGTTTCGGTCGCCACCGCCCTCATTCCGTTCCTCGAACACGACGACGCCTCCCGCGCCCTCATGGGCGCGAACATGCAGCGCCAGGCCGTGCCGCTCCTCACCACCGAGGCGCCGCTCGTCGGCACCGGCATGGAGCGCCGCGCGGCCTCCGACTCCGGCGAGATGATCGTCTCCGACGTGTCCGGCGTCGTCGCCGAGGTCTCCGCCGACCTCATCGTCGT
>CAMCJC010000416.1 GCA_945875065.1 uncultured Propionibacteriaceae bacterium
TCGACTCGGCCGTCGGGATGCAGGCGATCTTGGAGCTCCGGGGCGCCTCCACAGTGGTGACGCGCGGCAGCTCAGCGGGTGTCAGGGCAGTCACTCCGAACAGCAGCGCCGCGAGGGCGACGAATCCGCCAAGGGTTTGCAGCAGCTTCGACATCCTCAGTCCTCCATTCCGCGCCGCGCCGACGAGCCACCCCCGGCCGTCGGAGCTGCCAGGCCTATCAGCAGCACTATGACGATCACTTGCCACGCCAAGACGCCGTTGCTGGGACTGAGCCCCCAGTTGACCGCGCCAAAGACCCCGGCAGGGAGCACGAAGGTCACACCCGAGTCGCCGGCGACGCGGGCCAGGCGGGTGCCGCCAACGGTGACCTGCCAGCGGCCGTCATCGACCTCGGCCAGGCGCAGGTGGCGCGGTGTGTCGGCGGCCTCGATCTCGCCCGCCACGATCGGTGCGGCGCCCTCCTCACCGACGACCATCACCCGCGACGGCAATCCGACGACGGTCCACACGACGGTGACGTCGTCAGAGGGATTAGAGGTCAGACCAGCGGCGTTGCCGATGGCGGCGAGCTGCTCGGCGCTGAACCCACGGGTCCACACATGCCCAATACCGACGGCGGTGAGGCGGTCTGCTAGGTCCTCGGGGGCGTCGCCGCCGCTGAAAAACTGCACCAGCTCGGCGTAGCTGTCCTTGAACGCTCCGGCGGGATTCCGCTCTCCCGTCCCCCAGCGCGGCTGGGTGGCGTCGACGACGTTCCAGGTAAGCCTCCCGTCGTCGTGGTTCTCGATCATGAGAGCGCGGCTCTGGCGCGGCGAGGCGATGACGTCCTGCGCGAACCCCGGCAGCGCTGACGGGCGGTTGTCAACCGGACCGGAAAAACCGAAGAAGGCCCACAGGCCGAAGGCGAGCATCGCGACGGCAGTCAGGCTTGTTAGGACGATTCGTCGGTCGAGTGCTAGCGCACCCTCTCCGAGTCGCAGCAGTCCGATCGGCGTCAGCAGGGCGGCGACGGTCAGGAGCGCCCAAGCGGACAGGAGTGCGCGGGCTTCACCCCCGGCCACGGGAACCGCGATGCGTGACAGCAAGGCGCCGGCCACCAGCGGGACCCCCACCAGGGCGAAGACCAATATTCGCCGCCGCGTCGAGGACAGACGGAAGGTGGCGTAGGCAGCCGCCAGACCTAGGACCACGAAGAACGCGATGTTGCCCCAGGCGGGGAACCCTGAGGGCAGGATACGGCCGGCGAACATGGCGAGGGAGGCCTGTGGGAAGGCCGGCCAGGCGAGGGGGTCAGGACCGGTAAGAAGTCGTCCCGGAGCCGCTAGGAATGCTGGCGTCCAGGGGGCGAGAAACGCGGCCGGCACCACGAGAATCACGACGACCTCGGGCCAGCGGTAGCGCTGCCGCACGACCCAGCCGACGCCGCCGAGCAGGACGAGAAACCACAGTAGGGGCCACGCGATCGCGCCGAGAAGAAGCCAGAATGCAGCCGCCGCCGGTGCCCGAAGGCGCTCGGCACCGGGCGAGTCGTCTTGAGCAACCTTGACGATCGTGCGCGCCAAGTTCGGCAAGATGATGGCCAACGCCATGCCGCCGATGTCCCCGGCCGTGACCAGCCCCAGCAGCAAGGTGGCTCCAGCCCACGTGGCGGCAAGGACGGCGGAGGTCGCCTGCCCTAGCGCGAGGCGACGCAAGAAGAAATGGGCGCTAAGGGCAGCCAAGACCGGGGCCAACGTTAGAGCCAACAGCACCAGCGTCTGCGGGTTCCCGAACGTGACCCAAGACAGCAGCGCCCCAACGAGTTGCCACGGGGCGGCGGCTCCCGCGACGCCGACGTCGGGCGTGATCGCCTGGTGCCAGGCCGCCGCGAAGTCGCGGGGTGCAGGCAGCAGACCGCCACCGAAGATCGAGCCGGTGCCGAGCAGCGTGCGTGCCGCGACCACTGCGACCACTATGAGCGTGAGGGTCAACATCGCGAGCGGGGTAAAGACCCGTCGGCGCGCCATACCGCCGCTGAAGTCGTCACCGGTCATATCGTCGATGCTGAGTTCTGACTCGTCCTGGCTGGCGAAGTCGCGGTAGCGCTCCGCGATGCCCGAGCCAAGGCGGTCGAGAGCGGCCCGCAAGGCCCAGAACTTCACAGGCAGCAACGCGGCGACGTCGCGAGGATTATCGGGGGTACCCTTCCTGAGGTCGGCGACGGCGCTTGCCTCGGTGAAGCGGCGAGCGGCCCGAAGCTCAGCTTTGGCGAGGCGCGGCGACTTCAGCAGCAGGAAGCCCAGGGCGCGCAGCCAACTCTCGGCGCGCAGGCTGGTCGTATTCCGGGGCCGCGGGCCGCGGGCGGCGACGACGCGGAGCGCAGCCATCCGATCGCCCTCGTGAGGGTCGGGTTCCAGTGCGGAGACCCGCTGCCCCGTCATGCCCGCCTGGCGGTGGGTAAGGATGGCCTCGGGCCAGGTGATGACCCGCATACCCGTCTCGTTGGCACGCCAGCCGAGATCAACGCCGTCGCGGTGCAGGGGAAGCTGAGGTGCCAGCCCGCCCAGGTGCCGCCACGCGGCACCCCGGATCAACAGGCCGGCAGTGCTGCCGCCCAGGACCTCCCTGGGTTGGTCCTGTCCT
>CAMCJC010000417.1 GCA_945875065.1 uncultured Propionibacteriaceae bacterium
GGTGACTGGAGGCGGTTAGAAAAACGGCGCGTTAGTGGGTGGAACGCGATCAGCACGCCGCCATCCTTGACCAACCCCGCCGAGGCCCGCTCAACCAGCGCGTGCCGAGCGGCACTAATCGGCGAGCCGACCGGGTCGCCCTGGTCGAAACTGCTGCCCCACACCGATGTGATGAGCGTGTCGGCCGGCGGCACCGCTACGAGATTCGCGGCCCGCCACACCTCAGCCACCTGGGTCTGGACGGCGCCGACATCGCCAGCGATCACGTCGAGAAGCGCGTAGTCGGCACGCGGCGACCCGTATAGCTTTTGCGCACCATGCGCCGGCATCAGTCCGACGAGCTGCCGGGCGCCGGCGTAGGCCAGCTGCTCGGGTAGGCGCCACTCCCATTCACGAGCGTTCAGGAAGCTCAGGGTCGGGCCCAGCCACGGTTGCCCCAGCACCCCGATGACACCAAAGACGTTCAGCTGGTCGTGAACCGCCGCGGTGACGCGCTCAACAGCCTCGCTGGAGCCGTCGAAGCCGCCGATCCGGTTGATCGTCTCCGCGTCGGTAGCCCCGGTCACCAGGAGACAACCGGTGTGGCGGCCGTCGTACACGTCGACCACGACAACCAGGTCCGACTCCGCGATGCGCGGATTCATCCGGATGGCCTCGCCATCGACGCTCGCGACCTTCACCAGATCGGGGCTGGTGACATCGTGCGAGGTGATGGCCCCATCGGGCAGGAAAGACGCAGCCACCCGATCCCCGAGGGCGGCCACGACGTCGGCTGTGGACCACCTGGGGCTGAGCCCGGAAGCAACGACGATCTGGACGTCATCGACTCCGGCGTGCGCCGCCCGTTCGAGGAGACGCTCGACTATTGAGCGGCGGACATCGAACCGCATGCGCGGCTGCACTTGATGGACGCTCCCGACCACCAGCGTCAGGCGCATCCCGGGTCGAAGGCGCGAGGCGAAAGAATCGCTGTCCACTGGGGCGGCTAGGGCACCGTCGATCAGGGGCACCGGGTCCGTCGAGGGTTGGGGTTCCGGCGCGTACACAACCTTGGTGCCTTCCGGGAAGGACCGCAGTCGCACGTTGCTGCCGGCCAGGGTGAGGAGGTCAGGCGTGCGGTCGTCGACCTGCAGGACGAAACCGGGCCGGGTCACGACGGCAGCTTCCAGCGCGGCTGGACCCGGTGGGAGGGCCAATCGATGATTGACCAGCCCGACGCCCTGGCGGCTCGCATCAGGCCCACATCAGGGCTGACCGCCACCGGGGTGCCGACGGTGCGGAGCATCGGCAGGTCGACATGCGAGTCCGCGTAGGCGAACGAGGCGTTCAGGTCGATGTTGTGCAGGCCCGCGAAGTGGGTTAGCCAGGCGGCCCGGGAGTCTCCGACCATCGGCGGCCCGGTCAAGAAGCCGGTGCAGATGCCTTCGTCGTCGGTCGCGAGATCCGCAGCGACAATGTGGTCGAACAGCCCCTCGAACGGGCGGGTCAACGGCCGGATGACACCGGTGAGCAGCACCGTGGTGTGGCCCGCCTCCTGATGTTCCCGGATGCGTCGGACGGCCTCCGGGGAGGTGCGGTCCAGCACGAGCGGGGTGATCTTCTCGTCTACGAAGCGCTCGATTTCCTTGAGGTTCGCGCCCTCGTAGCGCCGATAGACCTGCCGCAGGAACACGCCGCGATCCTTGCGCTCTGCCCCAAGATAGTTCGGGAGCTGCGCGGCGACCTTGAAGATCTCGCGCACCCGGCCGGTCAGCGACAGCTCGGGCAGCTTCAGCCACAGGTACGTCTCGACGACATTGGTTGTCATCAGGGTGCCGTCCAGATCGAAGGCGGCCAGCACGGTGCCTGGGGTCGCGGGCTTTAGCTCCCGGAAGGTGGCGGCACGGGCGCGGCGACGCTTCCGGGCGGCCTCAAGGCGACGGACCGGGTTCGTGATCGCCGGCGTGTGCACCTCTTCCAGGTAGTACGTCCAGTCGAACGACGCCGAGTCGAACCCGAAGGTCTCCTTGTCGTCCTCATGCAGCGAGTTGTGGAGCGCTAGGGTGCAGTCGTCGACGAAGTGCAGTTCGGACTGAAGGTATTCGCCGTACAGCGTCAGGTACTTGTTGAGGAAGTCCAGCTGTTTGGACGTCTTGTCGAGCAGTTTCGCGACCTTCCGTGTGGCCTTGCCGCGCGGCGCGTAGCTGATCAGGCGGTTTCCGATCGTAACGCCCTTGCCGGCCAGCCACAGCTTCCGCTCAATCGGCTCCGGTCCGGGGAACTCCCATGTGGCGAGCTTCATCGAGTCCTGGCCCTCCGCGTACGGGTGACGCGAAAAGTAGGAGTGGATGTGCTCGTAGACGCCACGGAAAGTCAGCGGGTTACGGGCGCCGGACGAGCAGTGATAATACTCGGGCTCCCCCACCTTCGGCGTCGTAGCGCACACCGCCAGGATGGCGTTGACGACGAAGTCGCAAGGGATGATGTCGATGACGGCATCCGGGGAGGCCGGGAACTCAGGCAACTGGCCCTTGCCGTAGGCCAGGATGATTGGGTCGGCCATCTTGAAACCCTCGATCCACCCGGGGTGGGGGCTCTTCAGGGAAGATTCCACGATCGCCGGCCGCACGATCGAG
>CAMCJC010000418.1 GCA_945875065.1 uncultured Propionibacteriaceae bacterium
CATGTTCCACAGCCAGGCCCGTTGCTGCTCCCGGCGGCGGTCGACGAGCTCGCCGACGGCCTCCAGCTCGGCGCGGTGCTTCTCGACGGTGCCCCACAACTCGTCGAGGCCGGCGCCGGTGTAAGACGAGCACGTCAGGACGGGGGCGCGACGCTTCGATTCGTCGCTGGAGATCAGCTTCATCGCGATGCTGAGTTCGCGGGCGGAGACGCGGGCGGCCTGCTCGTTATCGCCGTCGGCCTTGGTGATGGCGATAACGTCGGCGAGCTCGAGGATGCCGCGCTTGATGCCCTGCAACTGGTCGCCGGTGCGGGCGACGTGCAGGAACAAGAACGTGTCGACCATGCCCGCGACCGCGACCTCGGACTGTCCGACGCCGACGGTCTCCACCAGCACGACGTCGTAGCCGGCTGCTTCCAGCACCAGCATCGATTCGCGGGTAGCTCGGGCGACGCCGCCCAAGTGCCCGGCCGAGGGCGACGGTCGCACGAACGCGTCGTCTCGGGTCGCGAGCTCGCCCATGCGGGTGCGGTCGCCGAGGATCGAGCCGCCGGTGCGCGTCGAGGACGGGTCGACCGCCAGCACCGCGACCTTGTGGTGCCGTTCGTCGATCAGTTTGGTGCCCATCGCGTTGATGAACGTCGACTTACCGGCACCGGGGACGCCGGAGATGCCGACGCGGAACGCGTTTCCCGTATTCGGGGTTATCAGCTGGAGGAGCTCGTGGGCCTGTTCTCGGTGCGTCGGGTGCGTCGACTCGACCAGCGTGATCGCCCGAGCCACGTGCCCCCTCGAACCTGCGATGATCTGGTCCGCTAGCTCCCTAACGCTGATATTCCGCATGTCAGCCAGCCTAGCCGGAGCGGTCGGCAAAGATTCCATGGGGCTCGCGCGCGGCTAAATGTCGCGTCACGCCTGTCTCACGACGGGTTAGCGACCGGTCGTGGCTGAAGAGATGTCGGAACTCGGCACTAGACTGCACCCCGTAGCAACTATCGAGAGGCAGGCCCAATGGCTGAACCCCGCATCCTCCCGTCGGCGGATCTCGACGACGGCGTGCAGATTGGCAACGGATCCTCGATCTGGCACCTCGCTCAGGTTCGCGGCGGCGCCGAGGTCGGAGAGAACGTCATCGTCGGTCGCGGTGCCTACATCGGCAGCGGCGTCCACATCGGAGATAACTGCAAGATCCAGAATTACGCTCTGGTCTACGAGCCGGCCTACCTCGAAGATGGCGTGTTCATCGGCCCCGCAGCGGTGCTGACCAATGATCAGTTCCCGCGCGCCATCAATGCCGACGGCACGTCCAAGTCCGCGCACGATTGGGAGGCCGTCGGGGTCACCCTGAAGCGCGGCTGCTCCGTCGGTGCCCGCGCCGTCTGTGTCGCGCCCGTCACCGTCGGTGAATGGGCGACGGTGGCCGCCGGCTCGGTTGTCACCCGCGACGTCCCCGCCTACGCGCTCGTGGCCGGCGTTCCCGCCCGCCGCATCAAGTGGGTGGGGCGATCCGGTTTCCCGCTGGAGGAAACCGGCCCAAATACCTTCCGTGATCCGCACACCGGCGACGAGTTCGAGCAGGTGGGCGAAGTCCTCAACCTCGTAAAGGAAGCCTGATGTCCCAGTCGTTCATTCCCCCGGCCAAGCCGATCGTCGGCGACGAGGAGCGTGAGGCCGTCGACCGCGTCCTGCGTTCCGGCATGCTCGCCCAGGGCCCCGAGGTCGCCGCTTTCGAAACCGAGTTCGCCGAGCACTTCAAGCTCGGCCGCGCCTGCGTCGCGGTCAACTCCGGGACCTCTGGCCTGCATCTCGGCCTCCTGTCGTGCGGCATCGGCCCTGGCGACGAGGTCATCGTCCCTTCGTTCACGTTCGCTGCGACGGCGAACTCGGTGGCGCTGACTGGCGCGAAGCCGGTCTTCGCCGACATCGCGGAGGATGACTTCACGCTCGACCCGGCCTCCGTCGAGGCCTCGATCACTGAGCGCACCAAGGCGATCATGCCGGTTCACCTGTATGGCCACCCGGCGAAGATGGAGCAGTTGCGCGCCATCGCCGACAAGCACGGCCTGCTGCTGTTCGAGGACGCCGCGCAGGCGCACGGCGCGTCGCTGAACGGCACCCCCGTCGGTGCGTTCGGGTCGTTCGCGATGTTCTCGCTCTACCCGACGAAGAACATGACCTCCGGCGAGGGCGGCATGGTATCGTGCGCCGACGCGACGATCGAGCGCAATCTCCGCCTGTACCGCAACCAGGGCATGCTCCAGCAGTACCACAACGAGGTCGTCGGCCTGAACAATCGCATGACCGATATTCACGCTGCCATCGGCCGCGTCCAGTTGACGAAGGTCGACGCCTGGACCGCCAAGCGTCAGGAGAACGCCGCTTTCCTGTCGGCGAACCTGGAGGGCGTCACCCCGCCCCCGGTCGCCGAGGGCGCCGTGCACGTGTACCACCAGTACACGATCCGCGTCGCCGAGGACCGCGACGGCCTGGCGCAGGCGCTGAAGGACGAGTACCAGGTCGGCTCCGGCATGTTCTACCCCGTGCCGAACCACCGCCTGAAGCCGTTCCAGGCGCCCGTCGAGCTGCCGGAGACCGAGCGCGCTGCCAAGGAGTGT
>CAMCJC010000419.1 GCA_945875065.1 uncultured Propionibacteriaceae bacterium
AGTTGCGTGATCGCTGCACCTCGTTCGTCTCGGCACATAACCGCGCTCTGGGTCTGGACGAGTCGTGACGACGCAACGGCTGCGAGGGTTTGGGGCCACGATCTTTGCGGAGATGACCCAACTCGCCGCACGCCACGAGGCCGTCAATCTTGGGCAGGGGTTCCCGGATTGGGACGGCCCGCCAGGTATGCTCCAAGCCGCGTGCGACGCGATCCGGGCGGGCATCAACCAGTATCCCCCGGGCCGCGGATTTTCAGGGCTGCGCGAGGCCATCTGCGAGGATCGAAGAAGGCGATACGGCATCGTCCATGATCCTGAGACGGAGGCCGTAGTGACCACGGGGGCGACAGAGGCGATCTCTGCGGCCATGCTCGGGCTCGTCGAGCCAGGCAGTGAGGTGATCCTCGTCGAGCCCTATTACGACGCGTACGCCGCTGCGGTCGCCTTGGCGGGGGCTCGCCGGGTGAGCGTCTCCCTCGTCCCCGAAGGCAACGGCAAGGGCTTCCGTCTCGACCTCGACCCTCTGCGTGCCGCGGTGACCACACGCACCGCCATGATCGTGATCAACTCGCCCCACAACCCTACTGGCACCGTCTTCACGGCCGACGAGTTGCTCGGCGTGGTCACCCTCGCCGCCGAACGCGACCTTCTCGTGCTCGCGGACGAGGTCTACGAACGCCTCGTCTTCGACGCCGCGCACGTTCCGCTCGCCAGCCTGCCCGGCGCTCAGGGGCGCGTCGTCACGGTATCCAGCGCGGCCAAGACCTTCAACGTCACGGGTTGGAAGGTCGGGTGGGCCCTGGCCGCTCCGCCGCTGGCGGATGCGGTGCTCGCCGCCAAGCAATTCCTCACCTTCGCCAGCGGCGCCCCATTCCAGGTGGCCGTTGAGCATGCCTTGCGCCACGAGCAAGCCTGGGTTGAGGCGTTACGCGAGGCGTTGCGCGGCAAACGGGACCGGATCGCCACGGCTCTGGTCGAGGCGGGTCTCGATCCCTTCGAATGCGAGGGGACCTATTTCGTCTGCGCCCGTGCCGGAGCCAGCGCGGAAGAATTCTGCCGCGACCTGCCCGCCCGGCGCGGGGTTGCTGCCATCCCGGTGACGGCCTTCACCGACCGTCCAGGGCCTTGGCATGACGTCGTTCGCTTCGCCTTCTGCAAGACCGACCCGGTGCTCGACGAAGGCATCAGCCGGCTTGCCTCGGCCCCGCTGGTGGAGTCATTGGGCCCTGGGGGGCGTGTTTCTTAGAAGACAAGCCCTCGCCGGTCAAGTAGCTGGACGCGGTAGCAGCCTGGGCGAAACCCGTGCGGCGCTTATCCCCTGAGCACGGGGATCGTCTCGCGGGCCGCCGCCACGCGGGCGAGGTCCAACTCCACCACCGCGACCTCGGGTTGTGTGCACAACTCCGCCAGCACCTCGCCAGTAGGGGAGACGGCGAGTGAGCGGCCCACGCCAGTGGGCGGCCCGGGCGATTCCGGGTCTTTGTGGGCGGCCTGATCCACGGCCACCACGTACGACGTCGAGTCCATGGCGCGCGCCCGGGCCAGGGTGCGCCACTGGTCCGTCTTGCCGGGCCCTGGCGCCCACGACGCGGCCACCACCATGACCTCCGCACCGTCACGGGCTAAGTCGATGAATTGAGTGGGAAAGCGCACGTCATAGCAGGTGGACAGCCCGATCCGCCCGCCCGCCGCGTCAAAGGAGACGAGCCGCTGGCCGGGAGCCACGTGGGTCGACTCGCGGTATCCCAACGCGTCGAAGAGGTGGATCTTGTCGTAGCGCGCCGAGGAGGCTCCTGTGACCAGAAGGGTGTTGTGTACCCGCCCGTCGTCCGCGGCGACGAACATGCCCGCCACGATGGTCACGCCGGCCTGGGCCGCGATCTCTCGCACCGCCGAAGCCCAAGGACCGTCGAAGGGTTCGGCCACCTCCGCCGGGTTCCGGGCGAAGGAACACATGGTGGCCTCGGGGAAGACCGCTACATGGGCTCCCTGGCGAGCCGCACTTGCGACGGCGTCGGCGACTAGGGCGAGATTGTCGGCGGGCTGGGTTTCGGAGCGGATCTGCGCCAAGGCGACACGCATATGCGCCCCAGTCAGATGCCTCGACGCGGCCGCGGCGAGGACGGCGGCGGGTCGAAATCGTCGGGTTCCAATACGCCGTGCATGGGGGCGTCTGGCGGTGCCGCCCTACCCGGCCGGCCGGATCTGGGAGGCGTGGGGTCGTCGTAGTCTGGGGCCGCGCGACTGGGCCGGGCCGCGGGCTTGTCAACACTGGGCAGAGGGGTGGTGGGCTCGACCTGGCTGGGGGAGTCCGGCCGGAACAAGGTGTCGTCGCCCGCCGTGGACCGTGGGCTCGGCGTGGGCAGCGATGCGGGCGTGGGCTCGCTGGGGAGAAGCACCGAGGTTCCAGAACCATCTGTATCGGTCAACGACTCCACGTCGATGACGGCACGGGTCGCCCGGGAGGGGGAGGCCGACGACGCGGGCTTGTCGTCCGGCTTGCCGATCAGCCAACCGCCGGTGCTCTCGATGTCGTCCTCGTCGGCGCCCCGCACGGCGAGGCTGTGGCGCCTCTTACGCAGGTATAGCGCCAGCGTGGCGCCCATGA
>CAMCJC010000420.1 GCA_945875065.1 uncultured Propionibacteriaceae bacterium
GAGATCGGCGGATGAATGACGCCCCCAAGAAGCTTGAGGATCTGCGGGTCGTCATCGTCGATGATCACGCCATGTTCCGGGCAGGGGTCAGGCACGAGATCGGGCAGCATGTGGAGGTGGTCGGAGAGGGCGACTCCGTGGCCACGGCCGTCCAGGTCATCTTGGACGTGGTGCCAGACGTGGTGCTGCTCGACGTGCATCTCCCCGGAGGCAGCGGCGCCCAGGTGATCAAGGAAGTCCTGCCCGTTCAGCCGGACGTGAAGTTCTTGGCGCTGTCGGTCTCCGATGCCGCCCAAGATGTGATCGGCGTAATCCGGGCGGGGGCCCGCGGCTACGTCACCAAATCGATCAGTTCCGAGGAACTTCTCGAGGGCATGACCCGGGTGGCGGCGGGCGACGCAGTGTTTTCCCCGCGGTTGGCGGGTTTCGTTCTCGACGCGTTCTCCGGTGCGGTGGACATGTCCGCCATCGACGAGGAACTCGACCAGCTCAGCGCCCGTGAACGCGAGGTGCTCAAGCTGATTGCTCGTGGATACTCCTACAAGGAAGTGGCCAGGGAACTGTTCATCTCGATCAAGACGGTCGAGACGCACGTCTCCAGCGTGCTGCGCAAGCTGCAACTTTCCAACCGGCATCAGCTCACCAAGTGGGCCACCGACCGGCATCTGGTCTGATCGCCGCACAAGAACACGAAGGGCGCCGGCCGTGGCCGACGCCCGTGCATGACTGGTTCAGGCGTTGCGGCGCTGGACCCAGCCGCCGATCACCAGGATGAGCAGCGCGCCCAACACTGAGAAGATCAGGCCCTTGACGCTGAAGATGTTGCCGTAGCTGACGCCCAGGAGAGCCCCGCCCAGGAACCCGCCCAGCAGGGCGCCACCGATGCCCAAGCCGATGGTGGAAAGCCAGCCACCGCCCTGCTTGCCGGGGAGGATGGCCTTGGCGATTGCGCCTCCGAGGAGGCCGATGATGATGTAAGCGATGATCGTTCCCATGCCATCGACTGTGCCTCATCGCAGGGTCAGGCAGTATCGGGCGTGACCCTGAAGGCACCATGAATTCCCCAGGGACGAAGGATTAGTCAGACACTCACCGCGATGGGTAGCCTGCGCTCATGGAATTCGCGCACAACCTGGTCTTGCTGCTCCACTTCGTCGGCTTCGCGGCCCTGTTCGGCGGGGCATTCGTGCAGCTCAAGAGCGCTCCGCGTCAGGTCAACGCCGCCATGTTCCACGGCATGCTCACCCAACTGGTCACCGGCCTGCTGCTGGTGGGATTTCTGGAGATGGGCGACAAGCCGGTCAATCACGTCAAGGTGGGAATCAAGCTGACCGTGCTCATTGTGCTGGGCATCCTCGTGCTCCTCAACCGCAAGAAGGACGCCGTCACGAGCGGAGTCTTCTGGGCGATCTTCGGCCTCACCCTGGCCGACGCCGCGATCGCCGTGTTCGTCTGACCGTCGGGCGGACGTTTCGCACCAGTGAAACCAGCGAGGGCGCATCGGTGCGGGTGAACGTCCATTCCGGGTCCGTCAGCATTCGTGCGGCCGCTAGGCCGGCCACCATGGCGATGACAGTCAGCACTGTGGTGATGGCGTCGGCGACGGCGCCGCCGACGTCGCCAGTGTTGAACAGGAGCATCGTTTGCAGCGCAGTTGAGCCGGGCACGAACACCAGCAGCGTCGGCACCGTCATGATGATCTTCTCCAACCGGAACAGCGCACCCACCAAGGCGCACAGCAGACCCATCACGGTGCAGCCGGCGAACGTCGCCACGTGGGCCGGCCCGCCCACGGCGGTCACGGCCAGTCCCACCCCTTTGCCTGCCACGGCCACGAGCCCGGCGGCGAGCGCCACTTTCACGGGCGCGTTGAACATGGTGGCCCAGCCGAACACCGCGACGAAGCCCGCGGCCATGCCGATGCCCCACGCTGCGGGGGCGGGCAACAGGAACCCGGGCGGGCTGCCCGGCGTGACGCTGGCGAGGCTCGCCACCGTCCAGACCCCGATGGTGATGGCCAGCAGCGACATGGCCGCGTAGGTGACCCTCGGCACGCCGGCGTTGAGATCGATACGGGTGAGATCCAACCCGCCAGTCACCAAGGGGAAACCGGGGATGAGGAAGACGGACGCGCAGATGAATCCGGCCGGCATCCGGGGGCTCGCGTCGCCCAGGATCGCGTTCATGACGGTGGTCAGAGCAATGAACAAGGCCGACGATGTGGCCGAGCACACCACGATGCTGGCCAGATGATTGATCGAATGCCGGGCCAGGAACTTCGCCAGCAGGAACGCGGCGGCCGACGCCGGACCCACGGCGAGCACCTCTCGCCAGCCCCCGTGCTGGAGCACGGTCACCGAGCAGCAGGCCAGCGCCACGAGTAGCGCCTGGAGCCACAATGGGTACAGGGGAGCGGTCCTCTCGATCCGGTCTAGCCGGGCGGCCAACTGCGAGTCAGTGAGACGCTGCGGCATCCGCAGGCTGAGGTCTTGCAGCATGGCGATGCGGTGAGCGTTGACGCCGGGGGTGCCCGTCTCAGCCACCCGCGTGCGGAAAATGCCCCTGCGAGCCACCGTCGCCACGATGGTGGTGTAGCTGATCG
>CAMCJC010000421.1 GCA_945875065.1 uncultured Propionibacteriaceae bacterium
GCGATCTTGCTTGCTGGCCCTCCCGGCTCGGGAAAGTCCTCAGCCCGCCGAGCCCTATTCGAAGCCAGCGACGACCAAATCACCGGCGGCCTCAACCCATCAGACTTCGTCACCATCGACGCCGACACCATCAAAGAACAACTCCTCAACCAAGCCCAACAAGACGGCAGCCTCCAAAACTTCCTCATACCCCCCGAAGCCAGACACCTCCAAAACCAAGGAGAAACCTTCTGCAACCTCGACTTCGCCAGCCACGTCCACGAAGAATCCTCCTTGATCGCCAAGAACTGCCAGCAAGCAGCCATCTCCGAACGCCGCAACCTCATCCTCGACCAAGTCTGCTCCAACCCCACCAAAACCCGCGCACTCATCGACAAACTAGCCACCCAAGGCTACTCAATCCGAATCATCGAAATCCACGCCGAAAAAGAATTCTCACAAGAAAGCGTCTACAAACGCTACCTGCGCGACTACGAAAACGGCCAAGCCCGCTACGTCCCCCACCCAGTCATCGACAGCATCTACAACCCCGACGACACATCCAAACCCCGCCAAACCATCCAACAACTCCTAGAAACCAACCCACCCAAAATCGACGCCTACCGCCGCTTCGACGCCCAAACCGTAGGACAACCACCAGTACTAACCCAACGCGGCCACCGCATCGACGACCACATCCAAATCAACTCCACCACACCGAAACCCAACACCCAACACCACTTCAAACCCCCCACCCAACACCCAAACCTCAAACCATCCCAACGCCTCGGCCTCAAGCCATCGCAACGCCAGTCGAAGTTCGCCGGCCGCGAGACCGGGCACGATTCGATGGAGCTCTAGTTCAACAACTGGCAGCCCCAAGGTGTTTACTTACCTGCGGGCGCAACTTACCCTGGAGGCATGGTCGTCGTCGACCTGCCACACACCCAACGAGAGGGTCTCATGTACGTTCACATTCTCGGCACCGGGGGAACGATCTCATCGCGAACGCGGGAAGGGGCGGGTGCCACCGCCACCGACGGTGCCGCGTCGCTGGCCGGGACGATCACGGCTGAGGTCCGCACAACCGATGTCCTGACCACAGGCAGCTACCTGCTCACCTTCGCCGACCTGCGGCTCCTCTCCGGGGCGGTGCAGGAGGCTCTGACCGACGACGATTGCGCCGGCGTCGTCGTCACGCACGGCACCGACACGATGGAAGAGACGGCGTTCCTCCTCGACCTCGTACACACATCTGACAAGCCAGTTGTTCTAACCGGAGCGCAGCGGGCGGCCGACTCGTCGCACCCGGACGGCCCCGATAACCTCGCCGATGCGGTAGCTGCCGCCGCCAGCCCCGCGCTGCGCGAGTGCGGAGTCCTGGTGTGCTTCGCGGGGCAGGTGCGGTCGGCGCGCGGGGTGCGGAAGACGCAGACGTGGGAGTTGGCGGCCTTCGACGGCGGCGCGCTCGTCGCGGAGATGTGCGACGGCGAGGCCCACGTGTTGGCGCGGCCGCGTCGCTATCCGCCGCTGCCGCTGCCGACGGAGTCGTTCGACGAGGTGCGGGTGGAGATAGTGCCGTGCTTCCTGGGCGCGACGCCACGGGTGCTGGCCCAGGTCATCGACGACGGCGCCGACGGCATCGTCTTAGCCGGGACGGGCATCGGGAACGCCGGTGCCGGGTTCGTCGACGAGGTAGCGCGGGCGGTGGCTGCTGGTATCCCGGTGGTGCTGGCGTCCCGCGTCGTGTGGGGGCCGGTCAAGCCGGTCTACGGCAACGGCGGCGGGGTCGACCTCGTGGGGGCCGGGGCGGTGCCGTCGGGGGAGCTGAACGCGTCGCAGTCACGCATGCTGATGGCGCTGCTGCTCGGGAAGGGGGTGGGAGAAGGGTTCGCTGAGAAGTTCCTGTCCTACACGTAGCGGCACTGTTGCTCATTACCACGACTCACCAGGTTTTCAGTCGCCGCCCTAGCACCCATTGCCGGTGCCACCATGAGGGCTAACCAGCGGCACCTTGAGAGGGCCATCACACCTCTTCAAGAGCTAGTTTGCCGCCCCCTAATCAATGGTCCTCCACATCTGTGGCCTCGCATCACTAACCATCCCGAGAGGAGCAACCATGGCAAAGAAGATCTTCGTTTCGTTTGGTATCGACATCGACGCGGTAGGCGGCTGGCTGGGTTCTTACGGCGGCCAAGACTCGCCCGGAGACATCTCGCGCGGCATGTTCGCCGGCGAGGTCGGGGTGCCGCGGCTGCTGAAGCTGTTCCAGAGCGAGGAGCTGCCGGCCACCTGGTACTGGCCGGGCCATTCGATCGAGACGTTCCCGGAGCAATTCGACGAGGTCGTCGCGGCCGGGCATGAGATCGGCGTCCACGGGTATTCGCACGAGAACCCCATCGCCATGACGCGTCGGCAGGAAACCGAGATCCTGGACTACTGCACGGATCTGATCGAGAAGCGTTCCGGCACCCGCCCCGTCGGATACGTTGCACCGTGGTGGGAGTTCTCGCCGATCACGAACGAGCTACTGGTCGAACGAGGCTTCCTCTACGACCACTCCCTGATGCACAACGACCACACCCCCTACTACGTACGCGTCGGGGATTCGTGGACGA
>CAMCJC010000422.1 GCA_945875065.1 uncultured Propionibacteriaceae bacterium
GTCCCAGTGGTGTTGGCCGAAGGTATAGGGCCAGGTGCGTAGTTGGGTCATCATGTCTTCGGTGCTGAGTTGCCCCACGTAGCGTCGAAGACCTAGCTCGTAGGGTTTGATGGGTCGGATCTCTTCGCCCTTGGCGAGTTGTCGGCGGAAGTAGGCGCAGTCCTTTGGGTCGACGCTGAGGTGTTCGCCGATCTGTTCGTCGGACCAGCCCTCGCCGATCAGACGGACAATCTCACGATCTTCATCGATTCTGGCGAGCACCTCGTGTGCGTCACTGCGGAGTTCCTCAGGACTCGGGGGCTTCGGCGGGACCCAGGTAGCCTCGGGCTGGTCACTCATCAATGGGCTCCTCTCAAACGGTGAGACGGCTACCACCAGGCTACAACGACGATGGGCCACACATCGATGACTAAACCGGCTCTTCACAATGCAGGGTGTAGTTGGGGTCTGAAGCCGCTGGTTTCGAGGAGGCTGCGTGTGATGTAGTTGGTCAGGTTTCTGAAGCCGAGGGCGGAGCTGCGGAGGTGTTCGAGTCGTCCGTTGAGCGCTTCGGTTGGGCCGTTGGACGTGCGGGGTCGGTCGAAGTAGGCGAGCACGTCGGCGGCCGCTTGGTCAGTGTTCGGCCGAGGGTGATGATCTCGGTGAGTGTCTTCGGGACGCCCGTGCTGATCGATGCGATCAGTTTCACCATGGTCTGTCGGCCACGCGTTTGTCTGTGTCGCGGTAGGCGCTGATCATGTGTTGGTAGATGCCCCACGTCGTTTCGACTTCGACATGCGCGTTGTCGGCGAAGAGTGCCCGTAAGCGGTCGCGTTGCTTGTCGGTGAGTAGGTCGGTGCCGGTGTGCAGCGTGCGGCGTGACTTGTAGAGCGGGTCGTCTTTGAATCCGCGGTGGCCATAGATCGCGAGCGGGACTCGGCGTCGGCACTTGTCGAGTGCGTCGCCGGTCAGTCTGACGACGTGGAACGGGTCCATCACCGTGACCGCGTCGGGGAGTTCCTCAGCAGCCGCTGTCTTGTAGCCGGTGAACCCGTCCATCGCGACGACCTCGCAGCGTTGTGCGAGCCAGGTCTTGAACGCTTGTTTGGAGCGGCCTTCGACCATGTCCAGTAGGCGTGCGGGTCCGGTACCGTCACGGTGCGGGGTGAGGTCGATGATCACGGTGACGTACTTGTCGCCGCGGCGGGTGTGGTGCCAGACGTGCTCGTCCACCCGACCGTGGTGACACCGTTGAACCGACCCGGCTGGTCGATCAGGACCTGCTGGCCTTCGGCCAAGACAGCGTCGTTGGCGGTGTTCCAAGCGACCCCGAGTCCCTCGGCGACCCGGGCAACGGTCAGGTGCTGGCACACGATGCCCTCCAAGGCCCACCGCAGTCCCCCACGCGACAGCTTCTCCCGCGGTTCGGCGACACGGCTGGTGTCCTGCCCGTCACACGTGCCCGCAGCCCGAACAGCGGTATCGGCGGACCGTCACGATCAGCGTGGGTCGCCAGCCCAGCGGCTCGTGCGCCAGCCGCCGGGTCACGGTGTCACGGACGAGCCCTTCACAACCGCACCGGCGGCACCACTGGTCAGGTTCGACGACCCGACACGCCAGCACCGCACGCTCCAACTCGACGTGCTGGCCGGTCACCAGAAGACCGAGCTCATCAAGGCGGGTGAACGTAGTCAGGTCCGGGCCAACAAAGGTAGCGTGCGACATGTCGAGGTCTTCCAACTGGGCGGTGTGAGAACTCCCATCCTCGGAAGACCTCGACACCCGTCCCGCCAACAACACGCCGGCCAGAACCCCACCGCCGCTACACCCTCAACTGTGAAGAGCCCGTTTGGAGGCCTCAGAGCCGATCGTGGATGCATGAGCAACTCTCCTGATAGAAGGCCGCACCGTCTCCGGCGAGGCGATCTACCAATAGATCTATGCCGTCCTGCCGCGCAGGAAACGCCAGAGGGCTGACTCATAGTCCGCGTGCAACAGCGGCGGCGGCAGCAAGCCACGCGCGTCGCGTTGGTGGTCGGAGAGAATCGTACCGGAGAAGCCCATCGACCATAGCTGGGTCAAAAGGGATTGTGACGGTTTCGCGAGTCATCTCCTGATAACCGTTGGCCACTCGGATTACAGAAGCCGTGGGAGCCGTAGAATCAGCTTGGGTAACGATAGCGACAGCCTGCGTTGCTAGATGGGCTGACCTCGCATCCCGACGTGAAAGCGCTTCGAGAAGTAGCGCTCCGGCCTCTGCATGATCATCACGCGTTGTAGTGGCGACCACGAGCTGGTCAGTATGATCAATCATGCGGAGCCACATGGGGTCAGACTCATCATTTCCGCTATCAGCAAATATTATTCGGTAATATTTGCTCGCCACAGCGTGTATCGCATCGACATCTTCAGGCTCGATGCGCTGCTCGTGCGCTAATGCTGTCGGTTTGCTTCGTAGAACGTCAAACCGTTGGTGAGTTTGATAGTGGACGAAGTACCCGAGATCTGCAGCCTGAGCGTTTGGCCTCAGGAGTCGCTCGGTCTGCGGCAACAAGTCCAGGAGAGTCGAATCGTGGGGACCCTGTTCTGTGCGCCACCCGAGGGTGCCGCGCGT
>CAMCJC010000423.1 GCA_945875065.1 uncultured Propionibacteriaceae bacterium
TCTTCGTCGCCGAGACCCGGGAGCGATTCCGCGAGCAGGCATGGCTGCGGTGCACCCAGCTGGATCCCGAGCAGCCGGTACTCGACCAGGGATGGGCACCCAACTCGGTCGACGTCCTAGTGGTGCCGAACAGTCTGCACAACTGGGGCGATGTCCCGCAGGTGCTTCGACGGTTGACCGAGCTGGTGCGCCCCGGCGGCTGGGTCTTCCTGCTCGAGAACGTCCGCGACGACAACCCTGCGCTGCAAGTCTCCATGGAGCAGATGGAGATCCGCAACGGCCCGTTCACCGACGCCCGGGGGGAACGAGACCAGATCTTCTGGACCCGTGAGCAGTGGCCCGCCCTGCTGGCGGCTGCCGGGCTGCGGCTCGAGGCCGGCGTGGCCGCGGATTCCGGCTCGGGACAGATGCTGTTCGCCGCGCGCGCCAAGACCGACCGGATGAATGTGGGCGTCTCCGAGTTGAACCGCTGGCTGCGCGCCCGTCTGCCCGAGTACATGATCCCGGGCCAATGGCACGTGCTGGATCAGTTGCCGCGCACCGGGAACGGCAAGATCGACCGCAACCTGCTGCTGGAGTTGACCCGGCGCCGGACCGGCGCCCCGGTGGCCCTCGACGAGCAACCCATGAGTGCGATGGAGCAGCAGGTAGCGGCGCTGTGGAGCGAGCTGTTGGACGTACCGCGGGTGGGTCGTGACGACGACTTCTTCGCCCTTGGCGGTGACTCGTTGCTGGTCGCCCGTTTCGTCGGGATGCTGCGCGAGCGCGTACCCGATGTGATCGCGCTGCAGTGGGAGGTGGTGTTGCGCCACATGCTGCGTCGACCCACCGTCGCTCATCTGGCCGAGTACCTGAAGGAGGTCTCGCGGGCCAGCGACGCGTCTGTCGAAGCACCGACCGCGGTGCGTTCATCGCCTTTCGTCGCGTTGCACGGGCCCGGCGATGACCCGACCACCGTCTTGGTGCACGCCGGCACCGGAACCGCCATGCCCTACCGGGCGCTGGTCACCGAGATCCGTCGTCGCTCGGCCGGGTCGGCCTCCTTGGCGGCCCTCGAGATCCCTGACCTTCAGGGGTTCTGGGATGCCGACCCGCAGGGTCTGATCGAGCGGATGGCGGCCCAGTACGCCCAGGCTCTGGTCGCCCGTGGCATCCGGGAGGTGCACCTGGTCGGGTACTGCCTCGGCGGCCTCATCGCCACGGAGGTCTCGCGCAATTTGACCGATCTCGGAGCCGAGGTCGAGTCGATGACGGTGATCTCCAGCCACAGCCCACGATTCCGGTTGGACGACGAGATCCTGTCCGAATATTCCTTCTCGGTGATGATGGGGATCCCGGTGGAGGCGCTCGGCTTCCCCGGCGACCAGCAGCGGGTGGCACTGGCCACCGACGAGGTGTTGCGGCGTACGCCGGGGGTCATCGCCGATGGCGGATTGGCCGCCCTTGACGGCGACTTCTTTGATGTCGGGGAGAAGTTCTCCCGGCTGGCTGAGAAGAGCCGCGCCGAGCGCATCGAGGCAATGTGCCAGCACGTACCCGCCACCGCTGGCATGTACGACGCGGAACACATGAACCGACTCTTCCAGACCTTCCGGCAGAGCGTGTTCGCGATCTCGCGCTACCAGCCCGAACCGTATGCTGGCGACGTCACCTTCCTCCGGCACAGCGGGGAGTACCCCTTCCCCGGCAGCAAGGAGGCCGTCACCAAGCAGTGGGAGGAGGTCGTCCTCGGCGACCTGGACATCCTTTACGTGGCCGGTGACCACTACACCTGCCTGTCCGCCGAGAACGTCGCCGACGTGGTCTCCATCCTGACCCGCACCACGGCCGGGGCGGTTCTACGGTGACTCCGCTCGTAGCCGTCCTCGGCGCGACCGGCGGGGTCGGCGGTGAAGTGAGCGCCCGGCTAGCCCGATTGCAGCATCAGGGGCGGCTCCGGCTCCGGGTGGGCGGGCGTCGCCCCGACCGGCTGGAACGCCTGCTCGAAGCATTGGGAGTGCCCGGCGAAGCGGTCGCCTGCGATCTTTGGGATGACACCTCGTTGGCCGCATTCTGCCGGGGTGCTGACGTGGTCGTGGGATGCGCCGGCCCCACCTATCGGATCGGCGGCCGGATAGCCCTCGCCGCGCTGCGTGCGGGAGCCGATCACGTCGATGTCGGAGGCGATGACCCGGCGCTGGAGCAGATCCGCGACAGCGAGTTCGCCGACCGCGGTCGCGTACTGCTATCGGCCGGCACCGTGCCTGGTCTATCAGCTTTGCTGCCCCGTTGGCTGGCGGCCCGGGGGCATCAGCGGATCGAAGGCTGGGCCGGGGGCATGGAACGGTGCACGACCACCGTGGGGCAGGACATGATCCTGTCGCTCAGTACCGGCGGACCCGGGGGGAGTCCGTACGGTCAGCCGCTGGCGGCCTGGCGCAACCACCGACCGCAGCCTCGCGCCGAGCTGGTTCGTGAGGGGGTACGCCTTCCCGGGTTCGGGGAGGAAGCCGCGCTGCAGCCGTTGCTGAGCGCCGAGGCCGAACGGGTGGCCCGGGCGCTCGGGCTCCGGGAGCTGCTCTGGTGGAACGTGTGGCC
>CAMCJC010000424.1 GCA_945875065.1 uncultured Propionibacteriaceae bacterium
TGGGGTATATGCTAGAGAGCAGCATCGCCGCATCCCACCGACCCGTAGGAGCTTTCCCATGATCACCTCCCCGCCCCGCCTCTTGCCGATGGTCTCCCACGGCTGCAGCTGTTGCGGCTCTGCCTCACGTGCCGACACCGCCTCCATCCCTGTCGCCAGCGACTCGTCAGTAGGAGGGTCCTCCCCTAGCTACCAGGTCACCGGCCTGACCTGCGGGCACTGCGCGAAAAGCGTGACCCAGGCCCTTCAGGCCCTCCCTCAGGTCGACGAGGTCCAGGTTGATCTCGTTGCTGGTGGTGTTTCCACCGTCACGGTAACCGGTGTCGTACCTCCGGAGATGGTTCGCCGGGCCATCGAGGAGTCCGGCTACACCGTCTTATCCTGATCAGTTTTATCCATCATCTCGACCCCGACCGGGTTGAGCGAAAGGAACGTCATGAGCACTCCCCATCATTCCGGTGATCACCCCGCTCCGGAAACAGACCACACCCACCACCCGGATTATGCCGGCCACGAGCACCACGCGGATGTCGACACCCACGGTCAGGCGATGCCCCACGATCACCCGCACTCCGTCCTGGACGAAGACCACCACGTTCATGGTCACGGCGAACACGCCGGGCACAGCACCGCAATGTTTCGGGACCGCTTCTGGTGGTCACTGATTCTGTCCATTCCCGTCGTTATTTTCAGCCCCATGGTCGCCCACCTGCTCGGCTACCACCTCCCGGCATTCCCCGGATCCACCTGGATCCCCCCGGTACTGGGCACGATTATCTTCGTCTACGGCGGAACGCCTTTCCTCAAGGGCGGATGGACGGAACTGAAATCCCGCCAACCCGGGATGATGCTCCTGATTGCCATGGCCATCACCGTGGCGTTTGTCGCCTCCTGGGTCACCACTCTGGGGCTGGGCGGTTTTGACATGGACTTCTGGTGGGAGCTGGCCCTGCTGGTGACCATCATGCTGCTGGGCCACTGGCTGGAGATGCGCGCTCTCGGGGCCGCGTCCTCCGCGCTTGACGCGCTGGCTGCCCTGCTGCCGGATGAGGCCGAGAAAGTCATCGACGGGACCACCCGCACCGTGGCCATCTCCGAGCTGGTCGTCGACGACGTCGTGCTGGTGAGGGCCGGTGCCCGGGTGCCGGCCGACGGAACCATCCTCGACGGAGCCGCCGAATTCGATGAGGCGATGATCACCGGCGAATCCCGCCCCGTCTTCCGCGACACCGGTGACAAGGTGGTCGCCGGTACCGTGGCCACCGACAACTCCGTCCGCATCCGTGTGGAGGCTACCGGCGGGGACACCACCCTGGCCGGGATCCAACGCATGGTTGCCGACGCCCAGGAGTCCTCCTCCCGGGCCCAGGCCCTGGCGGATCGCGCGGCGGCGTTGTTGTTCTGGTTCGCGCTGATCTCCGCTCTGATCACCGCGGTGGTGTGGACCATCATCGGCAGCCCGGACGATGCCGTGGTGCGCACGGTCACGGTGCTGGTCATCGCCTGTCCGCACGCCCTGGGCCTGGCGATTCCGCTGGTCATTGCGATCTCCAGCGAGCGGGCCGCGAAATCCGGGGTGCTCATCAAGGACCGGATGGCGCTCGAGCGGATGCGCACCATCGACGTGGTGCTCTTCGACAAAACCGGCACACTGACTGAGGGTGCGCACGCGGTCACCGGTGTCGCGGCAGCTGTCGGCGTCACCGAGGGCGAGCTGCTGGCCCTGGCCGCCGCCGCGGAGGCCGACAGCGAGCACCCCGTGGCCCGTGCCATCGTGGCGGCCGCGGCCACCCATCCCGAGGCCTCCCGTCGGCAAATCCGTGCAACTGGTTTCAGCGCCGCCTCCGGCCGGGGGGTCCGGGCCACTGTCGATGGCGCTGAGATTCGCGTGGGCGGGCCGAACATGCTGCGCGAGTTCAACCTCACTACCCCGGCCGAGCTCACCGACACCACCAGCGCCTGGACCGGGCGCGGGGCCGGTGTGCTCCATATTGTCCGCAACGGTCAGATCATCGGCGCGGTGGCCGTCGAGGACAAGATCCGCCCCGAATCCCGCGCCGCCGTGAAAGCCCTGCAGGACCGCGGGGTGAAGGTCGCGATGATCACCGGTGACGCGCAGCAGGTGGCCCAGGCGGTTGGCCAGGACCTGGGGATCGATGAGGTCTTCGCCGAGGTCCTGCCCCAGGACAAGGACACCAAGGTCACCCAGTTACAGGAGCGTGGCCTGAGCGTGGCCATGGTCGGCGACGGTGTCAACGACGCCCCGGCCCTAGCCCGCGCCGAGGTCGGCATCGCCATCGGGGCCGGCACGGATGTGGCCATGGAATCCGCCGGAGTGGTCCTAGCCAGTGACGATCCCCGGGCGGTGTTGTCAATGATTGAGCTCTCGCGGGCCAGCTACCGCAAGATGATCCAGAACCTGATCTGGGCCTCTGGCTACAACATCCTCGCCGTGCCGCTGGCCGCCGGAGTGCTCGCCTCAATCGGGTTCGTGCTATCTCCGGCCGTGGGCGCGATCTTAATGTCTGCCTCGACCATCGTGGTGGCCCTGAACGCCCAGCTGTTGCGCC
>CAMCJC010000425.1 GCA_945875065.1 uncultured Propionibacteriaceae bacterium
CCGGACGAAAACTAACCAAGCCCGAAGAAGACCATAACCAACACATCAACCACATCCGTTGGCCCATCGAACGGGCTATCGCGCACCTTAAAACCTGGCGCATCCTCAGCACCATCTACCGCCGCCCATACTCAACATTCCAAACCACAATCAACGCCATCACAGGAATCATCTTTGGGATTCTGTGAATAAGCCTCCTGATCTAAGGGGCTGATTCGCCCGGGCCAATTGGGAATGCCATCGGCCCAGCCGGCGGGTGCGGGAGAGGATCGATGGTCGCAAGCCGCCAGCGATAGCAGACCGAATCCAGCAGCGGCCAGCACCTGGCGTCGAGGAAGTTGGACCATAGCTTTAAGTTTGCACTTTGCGGTTGCTGAGTCAACGGGTCAGGGCGTGGCGAACTCCTCCGCGACCGCTCCGGTGACGGGGTCGAGCACCACCGGCACGCCGCCTTCATAACCTTCTTCCTTGATGCCAAGCAGGCGGCCATCAGGAGTGGCAGTCACGAAGTTCAAGACTTCCGATGGCAGGGCTAGCTCACGCTGACCATGGGACAGGACGTCCACGATGACTGCCTGCCGGTCTCCGGAGTTGGACGGCGCCATCGTGTAGACCAGGGTGCCGCCATCCGGTGTGAGCGAGAACTCGAGGAGTGGGTGGGGCAGGTTGATGCTCAACGTTTGAGCGAGGGTGCCGTCGAGCAGGACCAAGGCATCGTCCGTCGCGAGGACCGCTGTGTCGCCGCCTGTGATGACCTGTGCCTGAGCATGTGGGAGGGTCTCGACGGTGTTGCCCTTCAGATCGAGGACGGGGAGACTGTCTCCGCCGCCGACCAGGACCCGGTCGCCCAGGAACCGCGCCCGTGGGATTCGATCACCGGCGACGCTGAACTGCTCTTTGGCCTCACCCAGTTCGAAGATGCGAAGCGTCTTGTCGGCGCCGGATGTGAGTACCAGATTCCTGGCGGCCGAATAGTCGAGCGCGGAGATCGCGTAGACGCCGCCGCAGTCCGGTTCGACGAGCGCATGACCGGTGTTGAAGAAGCGGACTTTCTTATCGGAGGGGCGGAAGTGCACCACGGCCGATCCGACGGCGAACAGCAGCGTGCCATCGGGGAGCCAGCAGGCTGCTGTGCCCTCTACCTTCGGGGCTGCGACGAACGCCCCGGTGCTTCGCCAGATCGCGGTCGGCGCTTGGTCGATGTAGCCGGCGATGACTTTGGCGACGTGCGAGTCGTCGGCGGACACGGTCAGCCTAGGCCGGGGCGGGGCCATGTCGCATTCGGCCGTCACCTTGCTCTGCCGGATCGGGGTCTCGGGCAGGCCGTCATTCCAGCCAGGCTTGACCGACGGCGGGGCCTTCGGCGTGCGGCCTGGATGGCACGCGACGAGACCGGCGGCGGCACCGAGCAGCACATAGCGGCGAGACAGTTGCGGCATGCCTCATTATCGCTCGGCACGAGACAGGCCGGGGTAAGCGAGCAGCCGGCCGCCCGCGATGCGCAGGCGGCCGACTGCTCGTAGCGGCTACTTCTTGCCTTGGTTCTTGACGGCCTCAATGGAGGCGGCTGCCGCCTCGGGGTCTAGGTAGCGGCCGCCCTTGGTGACCGGGCGCTGGTTCTCGTCGAGTTCATAGAACAGCGGGATGCCGGTCGGGATGTTCAGGCCGGCGATGGCATCATCGGAGATGTCGTCGAGGTGTTTGACTAGGGCACGCAGCGAGTTGCCGTGCGCCGTCACCAGTACGGTGTGGCCCGCTTTCAGGTCGGGCACGATCGCCTCGTCCCAGTAGGGCAACATGCGCTTAACGACGTCCTTGAGGCATTCGGTGCGGGGACGTTCGTCCTCGGGGATGTCCGCGTAGCGGGGGTCCTTGAATTGCGAGAACTCCGCGTCGACATCCTGGACCGGCGGCGGCACGTCGTAGCTACGACGCCACAGCATGAACTGTTCGTCGCCGTACTTGTCGCGCGTGGCCGTCTTGTCGAGGCCCTGCAGGGCGCCGTAGTGGCGCTCATTCAGGCGCCAGCTGCGACGCACCGGAATCCAGTGGCGGTCGCATCCGTCGAGGGCCAGGTACGCGGTGTGGATGGCACGGCGCAGCAGCGACGTGTGTAGCACCGTCGGTAGCAGGCTCTCTGCGGCTAGGAGTTCGGCGGCCTTGCGGGCCTCCGCCTGCCCCTTCTCGTTGATGTCGACGTCCACCCAGCCGGTGAACAGGTTCTTGGCGTTCCACTCGCTCTCGCCGTGGCGGAGCAGGATCAGCTTTCCGGTCATGATGCGAAGCCTACAAGCACTGAGTTAGGCAATGACGCCGAACTTGTAGCCGGCCTTCTGGTACTCATTGATGATCTCCGGGAGCGCCTGCACAGTCATGTCCATGCCCTCGGCGTCGTGCGCGAGCATGATCGTCACCTGCCGCTTCTTGAACGTCGGCACCGTAGCCATCGTCACCATCTCGCTGACCGACCGCGGCTGCCGCTCCGGGGGCTCGGCGTCTCCGGTTAGGGAGTCCCAGTCGATCCAGTAGGTGTTGGCCGCCGCGAGTTGAGCGTCGGCGTCCTCCAG
>CAMCJC010000426.1 GCA_945875065.1 uncultured Propionibacteriaceae bacterium
CCCCATGTACGTCGCATTGGCCGGCGTCCTAGTCGCGCATGCGCTTGCGCGGCGCAGTGTGACGGCGTTGCTGCCGGTGGCGGGTTTCGTCGCGATCCTCGACCGCACACAGATTCTCGACGAAGAGGCGGCACTAGCTGCCCGCTTCGGCGACGACTTCCACGCCTATCGCCGCCTTGTGCCGCGCTGGTTGGGTCGGGTGGCCGCCTCTGGTTAGGTTAAGGCATGACTGAGCCGCGATTCCTGCCCGAGCTGTTCGCGATGGAGGGCCTGTACGTCGAGCCGCCGGTCATCGACGTCGACGCCTGGCAGCAGCACCTGATCCGCGAGTTCGGCCCCACCGACGCCATCCCCAGCGCCGGGGGTCACTTCGGCTTCCCCGAGGCACTGATGGACTTCGAGGACCGCAAGGGCGTGCCGGCGCAGGCGATCGTGATCGCAGCTGACAAGGAGTTGGACCCTGCTGAGTACGAAACCGCCGTGCAGCAGAGCTGGGACTTCGCCGGGGCAGCCGACGCGGTCGCGCGCGCACGGCACACGCTGCTGGCGTCGGAGTTCATGGCCAGGCTGCTGCCCTACCCCGACCGCCTGCGACTGTTTCGGGCGCTCGGCACCGGGCTGGTGGAGCTGACCCGTCCGGTCGCGTTGTACTCGCGCGCCGCCGGCGCCCTCTACGACCCGCAGCACTGGCTCGAAATCCAGCGCAGCGGCTACGAGTACTACGGCCTGTTCAACGTCCGGAGCTTCAACGTCGAAGGCACCGCCGACGACGCCGTCATGGACACCCTCGGTCTCGGCATCTTCGGCGTCCCGGACCTGCAATGCCACTTCCGCAACCTGGACCGCGACGAGGTCGCCAGCCTGCTCTACAACATCGGCATCTACTTGATGCAAAACGGCGACGTCATCGAATCCGGACACACCATCCAGGGCCTGTTCGAAGGCTCCAAGTGGCGCTGTAACCACGAAGAATCCCTAATCGCACCCGACCGCGAGGTAGTCGATATCTGCCCCGACCCGCCCCATGCTGCGGGAAATCGGGGTTAGAAACCATCGATACCAGGCTCATCACGCTCGACTGCATCGGTTAGGTCTCGTCGAGCTGATGGACGTCGCCTTGGCGCAGGCTGGTTCGGGCGACGTCCGTCTCCCAACGACACGCCGCCGTTCACCTTGGCCATAAGACGGCCCAGGATGTCCGGGATCCGTTCCGTGATGGCCAGCCAGAAGAGGTCGTCATTCATGGACTTGTAACCCGAGTGCGCCGCGATATTTCGGGTGGTTCAGATGGCAGCCACTTCTTCGGCAGTGAGCACTTCGACGAGGGGTGCCATGTCAGGGCGTTCCAGGAGAGCCGCCAACCGAATGATAACCACGGTAGCGACGTCATACGAGTCGTTGCCGTCAGCGAACGATGCTCTTCCCGCCGAGCAGACACGCGCCGTCCGCTAGTTTGGTCTCCAGGTTCCCCGCGCGCTGGAGCCGGGTCTGGCTCGTACGGGGCCGAGCCTCGAACGGCTCCGTCATAACGGCACCGCCTCTGCTATGGCCTCTGGCATGAGTTCGGCGGCGTGGGCGTCGTCGACGATGTCGGCCCGGAAACCTGTTAGGCGCTCGACTTCGTCGGCGAGGAGTGCGAGCGAGAATAGGTCCGTTCCCGGTCTGGCGGCGACCATGAGGTCAATGTCGCTGGTGAAGTGGTCACTCCCCCGGGCGACTGAGCCGAAGACCCTCGGGTGGGCGAACCCGAGCCGGGATGCGGCGGCGCGGATCGCGGCGGCGTGTTCACTCAGCGGTATCGCGGGGCGATAGTCGGCTGCGCAGAGAATCTCTTCGAGCAGTTCCGCAGACACGTCGCTTGCCCCTCTCTCCAACTCTTCCAGGATCGGCAGCGGAACTCCGGCGCGCGTCGCTAACTCCGCCTCGGTCAGGCCAGCGTCCATGCGCGCAGATCGAATGAGCTGCGCTGCCCGGGACGTGTCAAACCTCATATCAATAGGGTATGGCAGCCATGCGACAGGAACCAGTTCACGAGGGATTCGGGCGGCGGTCACATACCCGTGACTGCAACGCTCGGCAGGGAGCCGGGAATCGGCGCCACCTGAAAGCCGACAATTCGGTACAGCGCGTCGCACACGGACTAGAAACCGCCCCCGAGCAGCATCGTGCGACGCGTTGTGCCGTGCGCAGCCCCGGCAGGGCGTCCATGAGACCCTGCATTCCCCGCCTACTCGGCCAGCGCAAGTAGGATCCCTTCATGGCTCTACGAGTGCAGCTCGACCACAGCGCGTTGGTCGCTGCCTGTCGGCGCTACGGCGTCAGACGCCTCAGGGTCTTCGGGTCAGCAATCACTGACCGCTTCAACCCCGAAACCAGCGACCTCGACGTACTCGTCGATTTCGAGCCAAACCGCCCCGACCGCCTCGGCGACTACCTGGGACTCCAAGCCGAGCTGGCCCGCCTAGCCGGACGCAAGGTCGACCTGGTCACCACCGAATCCCTCCGCAACCCCTTCCGCATCAAGTCCATCTTCGCCAACATCGAGGACGTGTATGCCGCCTGAGTGG
>CAMCJC010000427.1 GCA_945875065.1 uncultured Propionibacteriaceae bacterium
CCCGCGTTCGCGCACCATCGCCACCATGCGAGCCTGCCGATCCTCTGTGAGCACGAGCACAACCTAGCAACGAATCAATCAGTTCTACACAGAATCCATCAAAATCTGCTAGTTAGTTGCAAAGTTCGTCACACTGGGTCACACTCAGGGACAAGGATCAGTGCTGAACCCTCAGGAGTTGTTTCATGCGACGTCGCACCTTCATCACAGCAGGACTCACCGCGAGCGCAGTCGGTGCGCTGGGGGCGTGCGCGCCGGGTTCCCCGGCACCCGCGTCGTCAAGCGCGGCACCAGTGGCCACTGACATCGCCTCGCTCGGAACGATCGAGCTTCAGCTCTGGGACCAGGAGGTCCGCGGGTCGCAGAACAAGCCGCTGGAGACGCTGTGCCTGGCGTTCCACGAGAAGTACCCCAACATCACGGTCCGGCGCAGCGCCCGCGCCAACGAGGACCTCCAAAAGCAACTCGCCCTAGCCCTCAGCGGCGAAGACGTACCGGATATCGCACAGGTCAACAACGCCCGCGGCGACATGGGTCAGTACGTCGCGGCGGGGCAACTGCTGGATCTCAGCAGCTACGCGGCCTCCTACAAGTGGGAGGAGCGGTTCCCGACGTCGGTGCTCTCGAAGGTCCGCTACTCCCCCGATGCCAAGACCTTCGGGGAGGGCAGCTTGTACGGCCTGCCGCAGACCGGCGAGGTCGTCGGAGTGTTCTACTCCAAGCAGCGGCTCGCGGCGCTCGGCAAGCAGGTGCCGACGTCGTGGGACGAGTACTTCGCGACGCTTGATGCTGCGAAGGCCGCCGGGCAGCAGGCGATGGTCCTCGGCAACATTGAGAAGTGGCCGGCACTGCACGTGTTCGGGCCGCTGCAGGCGAACTTCGTCGAGGTCGACGACATCGTCAAGCTCGGCATGGGCAATGCGGGCGCGTCGTGGGTCAGCGACGGCAACAAGCAGGCCATGGCGCAGTTCGCCAAATGGGGCGCGGAAGGCTACTTCGGGTCGTCGCCGAACGGCACCGACTACGACCCGGCGTGGGCACAGTTCGCGAGCGGCACCGGGGTGTTCCTGCCGGCCGGCAGTTGGCTCGCGACCGACCTGGCCTCGACGATGGGCGACGACCTCGGCTTCTTCGTGCTGCCAGCGCTCGGCGGAAAGCTCGCGACGACCGGCGGCACCGGCATCCCGTTCGCGATCCCGGCCAAGGCCAAGAACCAGGCCGCGGCCGCCGCGTTCATCGACTTCATCACCTCCGACGAGGCCATGAAGCTGATCGCGGAGGCTGGCGGCATGCCCGTCAACAAGACCGCCGAACTCGCTCCCGCCGCCGGGGTGCAACACGATATCTTCACAGCGTTCGCCCAAGTCAGCGAGAACGGGACGCTGCTGCCCTACCTCGATTACGCCACCCCATCGTTCGCCGACACCGCCGGAGCGGGTCTGCAGGAGATCCTTGGCGGGCAGAAGTCCGCCGATGACGTCCTAGCCGCGTTCGAGGCCGACTACACCGGGTTCGCAGGGTGAAGCCGTCGGCTGTCGTCAGGAACCGGGCCGTCCCGTACCTATACCTGCTCCCAGGGCTGGTGATCTACGGGGCGTTCCTGCTGTACCCCGTGCTACGGACGGCCCAGTACTCCCTGTACGACTGGCCGGGGTTCGGGCCGTCTAAATGGGTATTCCTCGACAACTACGCCGACCTGCTCCGCGACGCCAAGTTCCTGGACGCCATCTCCCACGCCCTGACCCTGATCGTGTTCTACGCGCTGCTGCCGCTGGCCGTCGGAATGGTGCTGGCAGCGATTCTGCGACGCGGCCGGCTCCGTGGGATGGGCATCTGCCGGATGCTGATCTTCCTGCCGCAGGTGATCGCACTGGTCGTCGTCGCGATCGCGTGGCGCCAGATCTACGCGCCGACGGGCACGTTGAACCAGGTCCTGGGCTGGCTTGGCATCCACTCGGATGTCGGCTGGCTGGGCGAACCGAGGCTGGCGCTGGTCGCAGTCGGGTTCGTCGGGTTCTGGCTGGAGACGGGCCTGGTGATGCTCCTCCTGCTGGCCGGCATGAACCGCATCCCCGACGAGCAGTTTGAGGCGGCGCGGCTAGACGGTGCCGGACCGGTGCGGGAGTTCTTCGAGATCATCGTGCCGGCGGTGCGGGCGGAGGTAGCGACCTCGCTGGTGCTGACGATCATCGCGGCGCTGAAGACGTTCGACCTGGTGTCCATGACCACCGCCGGCGGCCCCGGGACGGCGACGACCGTGCCGAGCTACGAGGTCTACAACCGGGCGTTCATCCTCAAGGACGTCGGGTCTGGCTCCGCCGTCGCGGTCGTGCTGGCGGTGCTGGTGTTCGTCATCAACGTCGGCGTGAATCGGATCGGCGAGGAACGACGATGAGGGTCTCGGTCGGCGAACGCATCCTCGGGTACGTCGTGCTGCTGTCATTCACGGCGTTCGCGCTGTTCCCGGTCGTCGCGGTCGTCGCGACGGCGTTGGGTCCGCAACTGGGGGTCGCGGGCGGGGGCTGGCACTTCGAGAACTTCGCGGCGGCTTGGGAGCAGGGCGCGTT
>CAMCJC010000428.1 GCA_945875065.1 uncultured Propionibacteriaceae bacterium
ACCGAACTCCACGAACGCAACATTCCAGCCCACCGGATCAGCGTCGACCGGGCAAACTCCACCGTCCACCACGTCCAACCCGACGGAACCAGCCGCACCTACCCCATCCCCACCACCGTCTCAGCCGTCGTAGCCGCATCCCGACCCCCAACCCACACAACCTTCCTGGCCACCAAGAAAGCTAAACCGACACAGACCCTGCCTCCTGCGGTTCATCCCACTCGTAAACCCAACCGACCTACGCGATAACAGCACAACCCAACGATGGTGCTCACCGATAACGTCGGCGTAATCTCGAAGTTCCCGCAGGGATGCAACGATACATTTGAGTCCTACCTCGTGACGAACGTCGACGCTGTCTGCCGGATGAATCAGATGATCCTGTCGTTGTTCGCGAAGGACAGGCGTGCCGGCTAGATCGTCGCTAATACCACAGAGGTCGATGCTGATGCACAATCCGCACGAGCATGTCGCGCTGGCACCCGACAATAGTGATGATTCCAGTGGTGGTGCTGATGGGCCACGCTCCTCAGCATGCCCTCAACTCGACAGGTTCCCTGGCCGCCTCGGCCATCACGCCCTCACCCTGACATGATGGACCACATGCACCGCTTCTCCTGCACAGCCCGATTCAGCGCATCGGCCTCACGCTCTTCAACCACAACAGGATCGTCCACACGAAGCTCGAGGAAACACCGTTGAGCAGCTCCCTGCCACTCAGCGGCAGCAGTCTCTTCAGAAATATGCCAATCTCGCCGCTCTTCACAGGTCAACTGAACCACTTGAGGTACTACAATGCGCCCTCGCCGCCCGAAGTAGACCCGAGTATATTTTCCACATCACTCTTGTCCTTGCCCCTTCACGTAGCTATGATGACTCCTGAAGGTGCCTCACACACCATTCGAAGGGGAGGGTGACATTGTGACAGATGGCAATCCATGGCTTTCACGCCCAGCCCAGGCGGAGCATACCCCCATAGCCGTGATATCAAGCTCGGCGCCACCACCAACCGGGCCAGTGAGTCCTCAACGGGGAGTACCAATTCCTAATAGGGCCGATCAACTTCCATCGTGCACGTGGCCGACAGGGGCAGACCTTTGGTGTCTAGGTGCGCATGGCGGAGCCGGCGAATCTAGCCTTGCGGCCCTAGTCCCTGAGTGGCGCGCCGCCGAACACAGATGGCCACGAGTACCTGGAGCACCAGCCCGTGTGATTTTGACTGCTCGATCAAGCATGCGTGGACTTCAGGCCGCACAAGCAGCCGCTAGACAATGGGCAGCAGGTTTGGTTCCCCATGTCGAGGTTTTGGGTCTCGTGATAATTGCTGATGCTCCTGGCCGCCTGCCGCATCCCCTGCGCACGTTCGCGAAGATTGTTAGTGGCGGGTTCCCACGCACATGGAATCTAGGCTGGATTGACTCATGGCGCGTGGGGGAACCACCAGTTCTTGATGTAACCCGCGATGTTCGTCACTTGGTTGACGAACTACATGCACTTCTTGACTCCGGCGCCAAGAGCACCATCAACGGAAGGAAATAACACTATGAACATGACAAGCATCCTTGGCATCGTTCTACAGCAGGTGCCTAACCCGAAGCCAGTACAACCCCCTGGAACAGAAGGTTTCCTCTCCATCATGGGATGGGGAAAATGGGTCGCGCTGGCAGTGTGCATCCTTGGACTAATGGCCGCAGGTGCTATGATGGGAATCCAGTCGCGGCGCGGTGAAGGCGGTGAACACGTGGGCAAGATTGGCATGGCGCTGGGAGGGGTCATCGTGATCTCCGCTGCTGCCACGATTGTCGGATTCCTCTCCGGTGCCTAATCTCAGGAGAGCTCTATGAAAGAAGACACAGGACAGCAGCAGAATCCCTTCACCCGACCCGGTTTCGTCACGGCGGGGATAGTGCTTGGACTGATCATCATGCTTGGCGTTGGCGTGGGCATCGTGAACGCAACTCGCGGCGAATCCTCCTCGACATCACCTGTTTCCTCGACTCCTCCTCCTAATGCGACCTCCACCCCATCCGCTGCGGATACTGCTGAGAGTGGGAGCGTATGCGGCATCAAAGGCCAGGTTCTCAAGGGACGACTCTCCATAGGGCCAGAGACCGAATGGGAGTACCATGGCACGACAGCCTATCCGACCTCGAAGAAATTCGGACCAGGAGCCACCGACGAGAAGAGCGGATTCCGCTATTGTTTCCAGCGCTCCCCTGAAGGCGCCCTGTTCACCGCTGCGAACGCAATCCCTCAAGGTTCAGATAAATCTGTCGCTAGGGAGTGGTTGAACTACGTCGTTTCCAGAGGGCCCTACCGTGAAGAACTGCGTACCGACGTCAGTGAAGGCACATCGGACGAGGGTGTCCGTATTGCGATCGTTGGCTTTCGCCTTTTGGCTTATGACGGCAATATCGCCCGAGTCGACATCGCGATTCGAGGGACAGTTGGTGGACGCACCGTCACCATGTCGGCTGTCTATGAGTTCGTCTGGCAAGACGGCGACTGGAAACTGAACGCCGACATCGCTAAGCCGGTCAACGTAGCCGAAATTCCGGAC
>CAMCJC010000429.1 GCA_945875065.1 uncultured Propionibacteriaceae bacterium
TCGAAGAACCGACCCGGTGACCATCAGGTACGCCGGAACCACCAGCACTAGAAGACGGACAACAAGGAACCCCTACAGTGACCGCCAGGAACCCAACGAACCCGACGTGTCATACCCGGCCTAGCAGGTGCGCTGAGATCAGGCCATGCGTTGCTTCCAAAGATGAGCAGAATCGTCACAAGGAAGCTGCGTTTGGAATCATCAACACTGAAGCGATCTCGACTTCTTGACCACAGTGCGGGCACTTGGCGTGCCCATCAGTAAGCGGTGTGACGGGCCGAGCGCGTTGCTGAGACTGGTCACGGTACTCAATGGGAAGGAGGCCAGTGATGCGTCGAAATTGCCGCGCAGCATTGCCTCGGCTGCGCCATCCCACCTCGTGCATCAGTTCACCGACAGGACGTCGACTGCGCGCGAGCAGTGTCGCGAGTTGGACGCAGCGAACCCGCGTCAGGTATTTGATCGGGCTGATCCCGTACCGTCGCGTGAAAACTCGACCCAGCTGAGACGGCGAAATGTGCACCTCTCTTGCCAGTGACTCCAGAGTCCATTGCACTTCCGGCCGGTCGTTGAGCAGTGATGCAGCAATCTCAGCAGGGTCAGGTTCTGCCACTTGACGTAGAGACACCATGCGGTTCCGACTCATACGAGCCTCCGCAGACCCATCCGCGAGGAGGTCGAGTGCTTAGCGGGACAGGGCTCGATCACTGCGCAGGAGGAGGGCGATGCCCATGAACCCGACAAGGCATGCAGCCGCTACGAGCGCCAGCGAAACCTGGTACCCCTCAGCTCCGCGGGAGGGTTCACGGGCCATGAACGCCGCGTAGATGCTGCCTAGCAACGTGACGGAGATCAGGCTGCCGAACTCGTATGACACTTCCTCGACGCCGGAGGCCATCCCTGCCCGATCAGCAGACACGTTGGAAATGATCGTGGAGGAAGCCACTGTGATCAGGACTCCAATTCCTGTGCCCGCAAGGAACAGGCTGACCGCGAACATCCACAAGTTCGCCTCCAGAACCAGGGTTGCCAGCGCATAACCCCCGCCCGCAACAACACAGCCAGCGCCGAGCAGGCGACGCGGCCCGACTCGGGAAAGCAGTGAACCCGCAAGGAGGGAGGTCACCGTCGCGCCCGCCGCGATCGCGGCCAACAGGCGTCCGCTCTGCAGGGGTGAGAATCCACGAGCCAGCTGGAAGTGCTGAGATGTCACCGCCCCAACTCCGGCAAAGACGAATGTGGCCAGCCCCGCCGCGAAGACACCGGCGACGACCGATCGGCTGCGGAAGACCGAGAAATCCAGGAGCGGTGTTGGGAGTCTGCGCTGGCGCCGTGCGAACCACCAGAAGCAGACAAGACTCGTCGCCAGGGCTCCTGTAATGAACACACCGGAGGGTGCCGATACGGCGCCCTGCTTGATCGCTGCGACTAAGCCAGTCAACCCAACGAGCGCCAGCACAGATGACAGCAAGTCCCAGGAAGCTGTTGACGATGCCCGAGCCGCTGGTGCGTACATGGCCGTCAACAAGAAGGTCACGATGGCAAAGGGAACGTTGATGAGGAAGACCGAGCCCCACCAGAACCACTCCAGGAGCAGGCCTCCCACGAGCGGACCGAAGGCAATGCCACCGATCGAGACACTCGACCAAACAGCGATGGCCACGTTGCGCTCATCCTCGTCCTCGAACGTGAACCGGATGATCGCGAGTGTCGCGGGCAGCATCAGTGCTGCACCCACCGCGAGTAGTGCCCGCGCGACGATCAGCACCCACGCGTTTGGAGAGAAGGCTGCGAGTAGTGAAGCTATCCCGAACGCGCTGATGCCAATCTGGAACACCAGCTTGTGTCCGAACCTATCCCCGAGCGTCCCGGTGCCCAGCAGTAGGCCAGTCATGACGAGGGGGTACATGTTGATGATCCACAGTGACTCACTTACGCTCGCCGACAACTCGTCCGTCAGAAGAGGCGCGACCACATAGAGAATCGAAGTGTCGACCGTCGCAAGCAGCAAACCAAGAGAGACGGCAGTGAGCACAAACCACCGAGCACGCTGCGAGGCCGGCGCAAGGGAATCTTGAGTCATCTCAGCCTTTCGATATAGCCGGTACGTCGTCAGAGCGCGGCCGATTCGTGGCTATGTCAACCCAACATGGCCCCGGGATGACGGCCTGATTTGGGACCACCGAGGCGACGACGACCTGCGCTGCGTGCGGCATGTGTGGTGAGCGCCCGACGGTGATGAGTAGGTGGTTCCTGCAGGGCTCATTATGGTCATCCGCGCTGCGTCGCAGCACTGATTCAGGCCTGCAGTCTGCGGATTCGGAGTGAGTTGGTGATCACGCTGACGGAGGACAGGGCCATCGCGGCGGCCGCGATGACCGGCGAGAGCAGCATCCCGGTGGCCGGGTAGAGGATGCCGGCCGCAACGGGGATGCCGAGGACGTTGTAGGCAAAGGCGAAGACCAGGTTCTGCCGGACGTTGCGCATGGTGGCCGAGGACAGGTCACGGGCCCGGACAAGGCCCGCCAGGTCGCCACCGAGCAGGGTGACGTGGGCGC
>CAMCJC010000430.1 GCA_945875065.1 uncultured Propionibacteriaceae bacterium
GCGCCGAGCAGCACCACATCCTGTTCGCCCGCGCGGAGACGCTGCTCCAGTTCCGTGATCGCGGCGGGCTGGTCGCCGGAGGGCTCGAAGTCAGCCTTGACCTTCAAGGGGGCGATCTGGCGTCGCAATTCGTCAAGCGGTCTCATCGCCGCCCACCCTACCGCCGACAGCGGCCCCGGCAACGACGTTGGTCCCGGGGATTCCCCGGGACCAACGAATCGAAGGTGTTTACTCCTGCGGGACGGCGCAGTAGGTGACGTTACCCGTCGGGAACTGAAGCGGCCCCTCGGGCTCGGCGCACGTGCCGGTTCCGGACTGCTCGAGCTTGGTGATCTTGATGGAGCCGGAAGCACAAGACGAGGAGACGCTGAACTCGTTGACGTCGTTCTTGTCATACGTGTAGCAGGTGTCGGCCTTCAGGTTCGGCAACATGCAGGCGACCTTCGTGTTGGACGAGTAGCGGCGGTTCGCCGTCACCTCGTAGGCGACGGTGTCCTTCGGGCATTCGGAGGTGTTGCTGACCATCTTGGCGATCTTCCACGAATACGCGGCGTCGTCGCACTTGACTTCCTTGTGCTCGTCGACCTTGGCTCTTGAACCGGAAAGGACGATGCACTTGCCGGCTTTCAGGGCCTGGTTGCTCACGAAGTTCTTGTATATGAAGTAGCCGCCGACCGCGATCAGGACGATGGTGACCACGCCGCTGATGATCGCGCGGGGGCCGAGCTTCTTGGGAGCGTTGTTCGCTTGCGCCTCCGCCTGAGCTTGGGCGTACGCTGCCTGCTGCTGGGCCATGTACTGTTGCTGGGCAGCGGCCTGTTGGGCGGCGGCCTGCTGCGGATCCGAGGGGACTTGGTTTGGGTCGTGCGGCGGACCGTAGGGCGGGTTCGGTTGGCTCATTCGTTGTCCTTCGTTATGGTGAGTAGTTGATCCTAGCCGGTAGGGGTTGGACCGTGCCTAACTAAGCGGCGGGAGAAACCAGAATCCGGGATCTTTGAGATCGGGGTTGACAAAGGCTAGTTCTCGGACACCCGGGAGGTGAGAGCGCCGCGTGCGGCCCACAGGAATAGGTCAGCGGTAGGGCCTTTCAACACAGGGACATTGTCGCCGCGCCCGACGGTGCGGACGTAACCGTCTTCGGTCTCAAGCCTCGCCGGCCCAGTCTTTGGGTTGATGCAGGCGAGTTCGAAGTCGAGTAGCCGACGGGCGATGTCGGGGACGAGTTCGACGCCGTGCTCAGCGGGTTCGAGATCGAAGGTGTGGAGGACGACTTCGCGCAGCCTTACCAGGGGGAGTTCGTGGACAGCGATGTGGAGGCCCTCACGGAGGTGGAAGGTGCCGGTGACAGAGGCCAGTCTGGTCAGGGCCTCGTGGAGTTCGCCGGCTGACGTGTCGAGTGCGATCTGCATGTCGAGGCTGTCCGACATCGACTGGAACTCGTCCTCGTCGTCCAGGGCCGGGTCGTGCAGCTCGGGGGTGACGCCGGCCTCTAGCTGGCGGGCGATGCGCGTCATGCTCTTCGCGCCGGTGATCAAATGCGCCGCGACGTGCGCCCGGGTCCAGCCGGGCAGCATCGAAGGGGCCGCCCACTCTTCGTTGGAGTAGGTGATGGTGCGGCCCAGCAGCAGGTGTGTGTGATCCCTGACGGCGTAGAGCACTGCCTCGAACGAGGACTCTTGCGGATCAGGGGTGTCGTGCGACATGGCGACAACCTACCAAAGCAGAAGATGTCGGCGAGTCGTCATAGCATGAGTGATCGTGAGTGCACCCTCGACCACTCGTGGCCTGCTCGTTCGCGGCGCCCGGGTCCACAACCTGAAGAACGTGTCCCTAGACCTGCCGCGGGACGCCTTGATCGTCTTCACCGGTCTCAGCGGCTCCGGAAAGTCGTCGCTGGCCTTCGACACCATTTTCGCCGAGGGGCAGCGCCGCTACGTCGAGTCCCTATCCTCGTACGCCCGCCAGTTCCTGGGGCAAATGGATAAGCCGGACTGCGACTTCATCGAGGGTCTGTCGCCGGCGGTGTCCATCGACCAAAAGTCGACATCGCGGAACCCGCGCTCCACGGTCGGCACCATCACCGAGGTTTACGACTACCTGCGGCTGTTGTTCGCGCGCATCGGCGTGCCCCACTGCCCGGAGTGCGGGGCGCCCATCGGGAAGCAAAGCCCGCAGCAGATCGTCGACCGCCTGATGGGGCTGCCGGAGGGGACACGATTCCAGGTCCTCGCGCCGATCGTGCGGGGCCGCAAGGGTGAGTTTTTGGAGATGTTCCGGCAGCTACTCTCCGACGGTTACGCGCGCGTTCGCGTCGACGGGGCCGTTTACCCGCTGGGTGAGGTCCCTGTGCTGGACAAGAAGCGCAAGCACGACGTCGACGTCGTCGTCGACCGCATCGTCGTCAAGGAGTCGGCGAAACAGCGCCTCACCGAATCCGTGGAGGCGGCGCTGCACCTGACGCAGGGCGTCGTCGGCGTCGAGTTCGTGGATCGCGCCGCCCCCGACCCCGAGCGGGAGAAACGGTTCTCCGAGAGGCTCGGCTGCCCCAACGAGCA
>CAMCJC010000431.1 GCA_945875065.1 uncultured Propionibacteriaceae bacterium
GACATCTTGATCGCTGTGTGGCGCCCTCAGAGTGTCCACTCGTGAGACGCGTCGCTGGTAGGGTGAACAGGTATGAAACCCACCTGTCTCACAAACGCATCAACGACAGACGGTGACACCGCTCTGGCAGGCCTTCTACTCAACTCCTTGCCGCTCAAGCGTCCCGTCTATGCCGCCTGTCTCGCCACAGTCGGCCCGGCAGGCACTCGCATCGCCACGATCGGGTGCGACCTGCAGAAAACGTTCCACATCGGTTCAATCAGCAAAGCCCTCAACGGCTTGATCTACACCGACATGGTGCAGACCAGGCTGATCTCACCGCACGACCGGCTCGAAGACTACCTCCCCCTGGCCGGAACAGCTGCCGGTGAAGCGACTTTGGAGTCCTGTCTGACCCACACCTCAGGACTGCCTGCCACCGGCGGGGGAATCCGCTCAGCAGCCCGAGCGCTCAGTGCTGTACTGACAGGTGGTGATCCACAACCCGAGAACCTCGCCGATCTGATGAACCAACTTCGCCGATCGCGTGTCCGTCATGCCGGGCGCTTCAGCTACTCCAACCTCGCTGCCTCAGCATTGGGCCACGCGTTAGCGGCCGCCGACGGGGCGGACTACCCGACGCTGGTGCGAAACAGGCTGACGATACCGCTGGGGTGTTCACGCCTGCGCGCTCAGCAACCTGCACAGCGAAACCTCCCGCATGACCTCAACGCTGTCACCGTGTGGGGCACTGACCAACTGCCCTGGACCGGGCAAGGCTATGGACCGGCCGGAGCGATCAGGGGAAGCGCCCATGATTTCGCCACGGTCATGTCAACCCTTCTCGCCGATGACTGTGTCTACGAGGATGCTTTCCGAGTGCGCTTCACTGATGACACTAAATCTGTCGCGGCGGGGTGGTTTGTTGAAGACAGATCCGATCGACCCCTGGTGTGGCACAACGGTTACGCCTCCGGATTCGGCGCTCACATGGTGCTGGATCGCCAGCGCCGACGAGGGGCGTTCATCTCGGTGGTCAGCCCGTATCCCGACGCGGATATCGAGCCCGTCGCGATGACAATGCTGGATGCGGCGGTGTAAGCGACATCCTCTGTACGAGGCCACGACGACAGCAGGACGTTCTCGTCAGTGCCCGAGGACCAGGGTGCTGGCAGCAGCCTCAATGACATCGTCGGTGATGGTCTCCAACTCGTTGATCTTCAACACCCGCTTGATCTGGGGGAACAATCGCTCCACTACGCGGAAGTTGCCGCGGGTCAGTCGCTCGATCGCGGCGATGGCTTGCGCATCTGTGAAGTCCTCCGGGTCCAGTTCTCTACCTAGGCGCTTGTAGTGCCGGTTCAGCACGAACAGCAGCTCGTCTTTGCCCAGGGCACGGTAGCGATGAGAGAACCCAAGCCGGCTGAACAGCTGGGGGTAGTGCCGGAAGCGCTGGTCAACGGTTTCTCCGACTAGTGGCGTCATGATCTTCTCGTGTGTGGCAGCAGACCACTTCGAGTGAGGCAGAGGTATCGAAAGGTAGACTGCGCGCATGCAGCAGACTCAGCCACACGTCATATGGATCAATGGTGCGTTCGGTTCAGGCAAGACAACAGCAGCGAAGTTGTTGGCACAGAAAGTTCCCGGTGCGGTGATCGTGGACCCTGAAGAGATCGGGGCTCTTTTGAGGCCTGTTCTTCAGCCGGTGGTGCCAGTCCAGGACTTCCAGGAGTGGCCCGCGTGGAGGAAACTTGTGGCGTCTACGCTTAACGCTATCCTCCGGGAGTTGCCGGAAGACAGCCCTATGATCATCGTTGTGCCTCAGACTGTGACGGTGGAGGACTATTGGTCGGAGATTACTTCAGACTTTGATCCATCAATCCGACTCACGCCTGTGGTACTGAACATCGACCCGGTAGAACACCGACGCCGCGCAGAAGAAGACACCGAAGAGCCTAATGCTCTGCAATGGCGGCTGAACAATTTCCCAGTCTTTCAACAGTCGGCATGGCTCCAACGCGCGTTTACCGACATCGACGTTTCCTCGTTAACCCAAGAACAGACGGTCGCAGCTATCAGGGCGGTGGCGTTCCCTCCCGACCGTGAAGCCGTGTGAGGGGCAGGGCACGATCGGATACAAAATCTCATGCCCCTTTGTGTAACGCGACCCCGTTTAAGATGACAGCTTTCGGTGCGATGTCGGGCCTGCACGCCACAGAGCGATCGCAGAACCACGCCATTTATCGATCACATTCACACCTCACCGGGTATCAGGCCCATGCGGGAGCCAGTGTCCCAGGTGACGTGGATGGTTCCTGCATCATCGATCAGCTCGATAGTGCCTTCATCGCCTGGGATCAGGGTTGTGTAGGGGTCGCTGGTATTGATGAGGCGGATGCGGGTACCTGGGGTCGGTGTGGGGTTCATGCTGCCTCCTGGGTGGGTGTGGTTTTCCAGGCTGCGTTGCCGTCCAAGTTGGCCAGCAGCAACTTGCGTACCTGCTTGTAGTCAGGGCCGTTGAGCCCCAGGCGGATGAGCCAGCAGCGCATGGCGTACT
>CAMCJC010000432.1 GCA_945875065.1 uncultured Propionibacteriaceae bacterium
CTCGTAGGCTTCCTTCCAGACAGCGCCAGCGGCTCGGTTCGACTTGACGCCGTCTAGGACGGACTCGAGCAGGTCGGGATCGTCGAGGAGTTGCCGCTGCGCGCCGAAGATGTCGGCCTGGTAGATGCCGACGCGGGCGGCGGTCGCGGCCTCGAGGTCGGATAGCTGGGCGCGAGCCCGGTCGAGGGCCTCGTTGAACGCCCGCCACTCGGCGTCGGCATCGCCGGTGGGCGCCGTCGGAACGTCGATCTCGGGGGCGGCCAAGTGCAGGACGCGGCCGACGGCCAGGCCCGGCGAAGCGGAGACGCCGTGGATGAGGTTAGGGTCGTCGACCTCCGGCGTGGTGTCGGGGGCGGGCTCGGCGGCCACGGGAAGGAGCGTTTCCCCAAGCCCACCGGCAATAGCGGCGACTAGGGCGGCGGTGGCGGCATCGGCGTCGGGTCCCCAGGCTGTGAGGTGGACGTCGTCACCGTGGCCGACGTCTAGGGTCATCACTGCGGTGACGCTCTTGGCGTTGACCTCGCGCCCGGCACGGTGCAGGCGGATCTGGCTTTCGAAGCCGCGGGCGGTGTTGACGAAGACTGCGGCGGGGCGGGCGTGGAGACCGGAGGCGCACAGGACCTTGACGGCGTCAGAGGTGACGACCTCCGAAGCTGGGCCGGCGTCGTCGACCTCGGCGGCGGCCTGGTCGAGGTCGAAGCTGAGCGCGACGTCCTGGCCCGCGGTGACGTAGCCGAGCGCCGGGTGGAGGTTGCGCACGCGCTCGATGTTGGTGACGAGCATCTGCGTCAGCAGGCTGGTGGCGCGGACCGACAGGAGCTCGGCGTCGAAATTGAGTAGCGGCTGGCCGCAGGTGACGGCATCGCCCTCGGCGACGAGGGGTTCGAAGCCGTCGCCTTTGAGATCGACGGTGTCAAGACCGACGTGAATCATGACCTCGATGCCATCGCCAGTAGTCAGTGTCAAGGCGTGGTGAGCCGGGTGGACGAGGGTGACGGTGCCGTCGCAGGGGGCGAGAACCGTCTGATCCACTGGATCGATCGACACTCCGTCGCCAACCATCTTGGTGGCGAAGACTTGGTCTGGAACATCCTGCAAGGGTGTCATGACCCCCGTTACCGGGGCACGCAGCTGAGTTGACGACATCGTCGGCCCTTCTGTAGTTGAACGCCCGGAACCGTCGGCCCCGGCGGTGTTGAGCTTCCCGAGGCAGAGGCCTCGGCAGCGTGCCTCCAGTCCTTCGTCCCCCTTGACTTGAAGGGCTTGTTGGCTTCTGAGGCAAGATGCTAGTCTTCCGGGCAAAGAGTTTCAAGTGAAACCTTTTAGTTCCCGATACGAAAGTTCCAAGCATGTCGGAAACCGAGGGACGGGTCTTCAACATCCAGAAGTTCTCGATCCATGACGGACCCGGGATCCGCACCGTCGTGTTCCTCAAGGGGTGCCCGCTGTCGTGCTCGTGGTGCTCCAACCCGAACAGCCGCAAGCTGAAGCCCGTCATGATGCGCGACGCCAACGATCCCAACGTGTTCAACGAGGACTCGAGGGAGTACCGGCTTGAGGAGGTCGTCAGGGTCTGCCTGCAGGACGAGCCGTTCTACGAGGAGTCCGGCGGCGGGGTGACGCTTTCCGGTGGGGAACCGCTGGTGCAGCACCGGTTCGCGACAGCGCTGCTGCGGGAGTTGCGGGCGCACGGCATCCACACGGCCGTTGAGACCACGGGGTACGTCGCCAACGCGATCTTCGCCAAGGCGTTGAAGCACCTGGACCTGGTCATCATGGACGTCAAGCACCACGACTTCGATGCTCACAAGCGATGGACGGGGGTCGGCAGCGACTTGCCACTGTCCAACCTCAAGCAGGCGATCGAGGCGGGAACGCCGATCTGGGCTCGCATCCCGGTCATCCCGGGGGTCAACAACACCCTCGACGACGCAACCGCCTTCGCCGAACACCTCCAGCGCCAAGGCTTAAGGCAAGTCCAGCTGCTGCCGTTCCACCAGTACGGCGAACGCAAGTACGAACTCCTGGGCTGGGACTACGCCTTCCACGACGTCCCAACCCTCCACGAGGAAGACGTCGAAGGCTTCCGTCAAGCGCTAGAGGCCGCCGGCATCAAGGCCAGCTTCGAGCCCCCCGGCCCCGGGGGCAGCGCCGTCGCGAGCTAGGCCACACCGCCCCTGCCAGCGGCATCCAACTCGCACGTTATGTCATTTCGGCGGGTTTTCGGGTATGCAGGCACGATAATCCGCCGGTAACGAGCGACAAACCTCCAGTCATCGCTGCTAGCGTCCCCGCCATGACCGCGCTCCCACCACCGAACCGGCCGACGCGTCGGGTACGCGCTCCTCGCCGTGGCTCTCCTTGTCAGTCTGGGCTTCAACGTCTTCCAGGCGATCAGGGGAACGACTCGTCGTCGGTGCACGAGAGGTCGTTCAGGTCGCCGGAGGGGCCGCGACCTTCTACGCTCAGAGCCTTCAGCCGGGCGACGCGGCATTGGCAGCCCAGGCGTACGGTTCGACGGCGATCGCGGCGCACG
>CAMCJC010000433.1 GCA_945875065.1 uncultured Propionibacteriaceae bacterium
CCGGCCCAGAGACGACCGTAAAACCCGCCGGCACCTCGTCCCAACCCAGCACGGGCGCTGAGCGGGCGGCCCGGACCTGGCGGCCGCCGCCCAGCCGACCGTCAAGTCGGGCGGTGGCATCCGAGACCAGGAGACGATGCCGGGACAACACGGCTAGGGGATCGGAGACCCCGGCCCAAACGTCACCCGCCCAGTAGCGCTCGGGGATCTCGGCGCGACCCCCGGGCCGCAGCCGGGCGAGCGTCCAGGTGCGGCCAGCGGCGGCGAACGTAACCTGGGCTCCGGCGAATCCGGAGGCGGTCAGAATCGCCTCCGCGAACAGCGGCACCAGGTTGAGACCGCCGACGGCACGATACGGCTGCCGCGACTTGCCCAGGAGCTCCTCGACGTCGACACCGGGCGGGCGGGTTCGCAGGAGGTGCAGATTGAGCAGGACCGCGGTGAACGAGTCAAGGGCGGGAGTGCCCCCAATCGAGGTGACGTAGCCGGTCAGGGCCCGGTCGGCGACGACGAGGCCGTGGACTCGCATGCGGTGCAGGTCGCCGGCGAACCCGGCCCGGTCGACTGCGGAGAGTCGGCCGGTGCCGATCTGTAGTGCGATCGCTAGGCGCGCCCACGCGAGGCCGATGGTTTCCTCCTGCGCCTCGCTCAGGACCAGGCTTTCGGCTGGTTCGGGCTCCTCAAGTACCTCCTCGGCCGGGGCGTCGGATACGTCTAGCAGCAGCGCGACGGCGGCGCGGTGGGCGCAGTTCGGCGCCAGCAGGCAGTCGCAGGTCAGATGTTCGGGCTCGGTTGCGACCTCCGCTGCGATGGTCACCGTCGCGTTGCCGAAAGGCACTGCCTTGGCGAGGGCGGGCGGGTCGGCCAGGAACGCGTCGACGCGCTTTCGGACGCGTGGCCCGAGGCCGTCGATGATGGCGGCCTGGAGCGCGGGAGCGATCTTCACGACTGCCCCCTAACCACGGTGCCGACCCAGCGGGCGAGGTCTAGCGGGGAGACGGCGGCGACGCGCATGCCGGCGGCGGAGACCGCCGCGGCGATTCCCACGTTGTAGACGCCGGTGCCGGAATCGTTGAGTGCCGCGCAGCCGAGCATCGTCACACTCGAGCCGCGCAGCGCCTCCACCTCGCTGAGGAGCGGGCCGATGTGTCCGCCCTCTTCGAAGTCGCTGATGAGGACGAGAAGGGTACGAGCGGGAACCTTGACGCGGTCGCGGGCGACGCGCAGGGCACCGGCGATGTCCGTGCCGCCGCCCACGGATACCTCCAGCAGGAGCCTTAGCGGGTCGGAGACGTGGCCGGTGAAGTCGATGATCTCGGTGGAGAACGTGAGGAAATCGACGCTGAGCGCGGGAGATTCCGCCAGGATCGCCGCGGTGAGAGTCGAGTAGATGACGGACTCGGACATCGAACCCGACACGTCGACGAGCACGATCACGTGCCAGTCGATGTCCTTCGCGACCGGCGTGCGGAAGATCGGGTGCGCCGGCACGACCTGTGGCCGCCCGTCCAGAGGGACGACGTGGCGGAGGTTGGCGCGGATGGTGCGGGGCAGATCGAGGGACCCGGCGCGGCGGCGCGTCGGCCCGCCGACTGCGAGACCGGTCAGGGCGGGGCGCAAGCGGAGCGCCAGCTCCGCGGCGAGGCCCTTGACGAGCCGGGCGACGAGCGGCCGGAGCTTGGCCAGACGTGCCTCGGGCAGGGAACCGGTCAGGGACAGGGCGGTCGCTAGCAGGTCTACCGACGGACGGATCCGGTCCGGGTCGAGTTGGTCCAGGACGTCGGCGCGCCCGGTGGACGCGGCGTCGCTGAGGATCTCCTGCACCTCGCCGGGGCCGAACAGTGCCTCTATCTCCTGCGCCCATTGCCGGGTCCCCAGCTGGGAAGGGCCTGATCCATGGCCTCGGGCACCCGCGTCGAGGGCGTCGCTGCTCGGGCGGCCGTACAGCTCGTCGAGGGCCGAGGCCATGCGGCCGCCTCGCTCGGACAGCCGGTCGCGGTGTTCGCCGAGAATGAGACGCCAGCGCTCGGCAGGTGCGAACGCGACATTTGCTAGTCCGAGAGCGGCGAGGCGGCTTCGAGCGGCGGTGTCGTAGCGGGCGGTCGCGACGGCCTCGTCCGGGGGAACCACGAGATCCTGAGCGCGGCCGAGGTCGGAGGCGAGGTCGGCTAAGAGCGCGGCCCGCGCCTCCTGTGAAAGAACATCGAATCCGCCCCGGAGGGCCGGCAGGAGCGTTACGAAGGCGTCGTCGTCGATGGTCGCGATGCGGTCGACGACGGCGATCGTGGCTGGGGCCGTGTCGAAGCGGGCGGCGGCGGTGACCAGGAGCCCGGCGAGGCGGCGGCGCAGCGCGCGGCGGCTGTCGGCCGAGACGGCTTCCAGCCAGCCTGCGACGCGTCCGCCGTCGACGTCGAGCAGCAGTCCGGCCGCGGCGCCCTGCATGAGCGGTGACCCCTCGGAAACGACGTGTCGCAGCGCCGCTTCAAGGCTGAGGTCCTGGCCGCGTCCCAGCTCGACGAAAG
>CAMCJC010000434.1 GCA_945875065.1 uncultured Propionibacteriaceae bacterium
CCTGCCATTACAGGTCGAGGTGCCGCGTCGCCTGGGCAGCGGGCCGCCGACGCTCGTCCTCCATGGTCGGGCGGGCCAGGGTCCGTAGTGCTGTTTCGGCGCGGGCTCGGTCGATTCTCTGCGCCGTGCCTTGCGGCTGGGTGCCGAGCGGGGTGGTGTCGGTGATCTGGTAACGGTCACGGTAGGCGGCGACAACCACGGCGCGGCGTCGCCACTGCTGCCGCTCCCGCCCATCGGCTGGGATCGGACCGAGTGCTGTAACCCATGGCTCGTGGGTGTGGAGGGCGGTGTCCAAGACGGCTTCTGCTCGGGTTCCGATGAGCTGGCGGCGCTCGGCCAGAGCTTGCTGCATGTCGGGCGTCATGGGGCCGCCGGCTTCAGGGATCAGCCCGGCAATGAGACGCGGGGCCTGTCGGGTACGTCCCGATCCGGCGGGGCGGGTGGTGACGTGCGCGAGGCGGTGGTGGATGACGGAGGCGATGTCGTCGGCGTCGGCGAACCCGCGCGCTGCGATGAGGCGTGGCAGGAGGGTGTCGACGTTGTGGTGGTTGGCTTCGGCCCGGCGCAGTTCCGCGGTCAACGCACCGAAGGAGTCGGAGTCGATGACGGCTTGTGCTTGCTCGTCGGTGAGCCCGGAGCCGCGGACCAGGGTGGTCCAGCGGTCGTGTTGGGCTGCGGCGGCGATGGTTTCGTATTCGGCGGCGAGTTGGGCGATCGATCCCCACCGGTTGTGTTCGGCGGTGATGGTCTCGTGCGTCGACAGTTCAGCACCGCTGTGTTGCAGCACGCCGTAGAGAACGGTACGGGCGGTGGCGTCAGGGTTGTCGCCCGGATGCGCGGTGGCGTGGTCGTCGGGGTGGTCGAGGATCACGTAGGCCTGGTTCGATTCGCGTCCGCGGGTCATCGCGACATACAGGTTCTCTCTGGTGGTGGTGGGTTCGACGAGGACGTGGGCGGTGTCGGTGGTGATGCCTTGGGCGCGGTGGGCGGTGACGGCGTAGCCGAGGTCGACGTGCTCAGCCACATAGTCGGCCGGTAGGACGATGCTGTTGCCGAACCGGGCACCGGGTGGGCGGATCGTCACCGACCCATCGCCGCGCACGGCGGTGATGGTCCAGGTTTGGCCGTTGCGGACCCAGCCATGCCGGTTCCGCAGCCGCCGGTCGTTGCGGCGGGTGATGATCGTGTCACCGACGCCCGCTGCCGATCCGTTGGACAGGGTGATTTCGGGGCCGGGCTTCAGCGTGCCGTCGAGGATGAGGTCTGCGCGGGCGCGGACGTTGAGGGCGGTGACGTTCTCGCGGGTTTCGGCGATCAGCACCGACACCAACCCCGCCTGCCGGTCACGGCGCCAGGCGGTGTAGGCGGCATCGGCCATGGCCTCGGCGTCACCATCATGGATTCGATGGTGGTCGAGGTAGGTGTCGATGACTGGGGTGCGGCCGTGCCGCAGCTCCAGGGACGCGGTCTTCTCCCAAGCGTGAGTGAACCGGTGAACATCGACCAACTCGGGGGCATCGTCACGGTCGTGGATCAACAGGCTGAACGCACCACCGGCATCAACAGACTGGAGCTGGGCATAGTCACCGACCAGCAGCACCTTCGCCCCCGCCTCCTCAGCTGCCTGCGTGATCCGGTCCAGAGAGAGGGTGCCGGCGAGGGAGGCTTCGTCGATGATGACGAGCTGACCGGCCTGGAAGGTGACGCCGGTGTGTTGATGGGCAGTCCACCACTTGGCCGTGTTCTCCGTCTGAATGCCCAGGTCATCGGCCAGCACTTGCGCCGCCACCGCAGACGGGGCCAAGCCCACCACCGACCCAGCACCATGCGAGGTCTCCCACGCCCGGCGCAGCGCATTCATCGCGGTCGTCTTCCCAGCCCCCGCCGGCCCCACCAACACATCCACCACCCGGCCGGAGACGGCAACCGACGCCAAAGCTGTGCCCTGGTCCTGGCCGAGCATCCGGCCCTCGGCGTCGGGCTTGCTGGTGATGGCCTCGACGGTGGCCAGGTCGATACTCGGCCCGGTAGTGGCACGGGCCCGTTGTAGGAGGCGGTCCTCTGCGGCCAGGAGGGTGTCGGAGGAGAACACGGTCGAGTGCTTCCGCCGAAACACGCTGGTTCCGTCCAGGCGGCGAAACTCCACCGGACTGGTCGCTAGCTCGGGTGGGGTCAGGCGCAGGGACGCTTGTTCGGCGGCGTCGGCAACCACTGCGGTGATGGCTTCGCGGTCCTCGACGCTGGCGAACCGCCACCCCATCGTTTGGCGGGCGGCTTCGGCCATCAGGTTCCAGCGCCGCCACGTCGAACGCTTCTCACCGACCACCTCCACCACCGACCGCCCCACCTGCTCGATCAGATCCAACGGCACATCATCAGCCCGCAACAGCAACTGCCGCTCCCCGGCGCGGGAGTCGAAGTGATCAAACGCAGTCGCGATGAGCCCGGTGACGTCGACCTGTGCAACCGCGCCATCCCCAGCAGTTGCACCCGTACGGGTAGCTGCAACCTCCC
>CAMCJC010000435.1 GCA_945875065.1 uncultured Propionibacteriaceae bacterium
CGGAACTGACCGCGTGATCGAAGCCCGAAGTAATGACCGCGCTCGTCATGGAGGCCACACGATTGAACGCCTCCACAATCGCCTTGCGCTCTTCATCCGAGGCGGGCACCCGGTGGATATTCTCCGCCAAGAACGACGCCACGAACTCGGCCATGGACAGCATCATCGGATTAGTCACGCGGCGAACCACGTGAATCAAACCGACCATGGCCATCCAGGCCCAGTAGTTGTCGTCGAGCGGGCCGCGCACGGTGCGTTGCCACCAGTCGACGAGGGTCTGTTCGCGCATTGGACGCTCGCCCTCCACGAACACTTTGGACGTCGCTTCATGCTCGTACAACGTGTCGTAGAACACCTGGACCACATCTGGGCCGAGTGCCAGCAGTGCGTCCTGATGGCGGGAGATCACCTCGCCGTCCTCGGGACGTACTCGGCACGCGGGCGGGATCTGATCGATCGCCATACGGGCGACCTCGTACATCGACTCCACGTCAGCTCCGTCCGAGGATCTGTTTGATCTCGATCGCAGCCATGCGGGCCTCGATGCGCATCAGTCCCAGGTTCGAATCGATTGGACCGGACAACACGAGCACGGCGTCACGCCCAGCCGAGTACACCACCAGGTATCCGTTCTCACCGCGGATCACCGCCTCGGCGAGCGTGCCGAGGTTGGTGCGTTCAGTGATCCTGGTGCCCAGGCCCAGCGCGGTGGCCGCCATGGCGGCGATGCGCTCGGCGTCGGCCTCCGGGAAGTCATGGGCGACGGCAAGACCGTCGACCGAGGCGATCATGACGCCGTGGAGTTCCGGGATGGCCCGATGCATGGACGAGATGGTTCGAGCAAGCTCAGCCGACTTGCTCGCTTGGTGCTGACCTATTGACATGTTCAATCCCCCGTGGAATCGGTTGTTATGGGCGAACCGTGCCACTCCGGCCCGGTGTCCAGGACAAGATAGCCAGGTATAAGTGAGAACCTCAACGAGTGAGTTTTTCTAGTGACCCGATAGCTTTGGCTATGGTTACCCTCCGGGGGGATGAAGATGAGTAATGAAGTAGGGCGCATATGCGCCGCAGTGTTCGCTAGCGCTGCTCTCGTGGCCTGTGTGTGGCCTGGGACGAGGTGGCTTGCCAGCGAGATCGACGATGCGCTCACGCAGAGGGCTCAAATGGCCCTGTCGAGCGCTAATCTCGACGCACAAGTCACGATCCGAGGACGCGAGGCCGTCATCACCGCGGGCACAGAAGCCGCGGAGAAGGCGGTCAGCGTGGTGCGTCAAGTGCCGGGCGTGGTCGCGGTGTCCTCAAGTCGGGGTGATGGGTCTGGCCAGACGGATGACCCTGGCATCAGGGACACCTCAACCTCGACTTCACCTTTGGGCTCGCCCAGCCCAAAGTCGTCGCCTCGCCCGAGCCCTTCACCGAGCGGGTCGCCGTCGCCGAAGCCCGTCCCCAAGCAGGAACCGATCCTGTTTGTGGGTGGCTCTGCCAGTGTGACACCTGCCGGGGTCAGTCGAGTGGTCCGTCTGGCGGACTTGTTGCTGGAGAGGCCGGAACTCTCGGTCACACTGACCGGGCACACGGATAACGGCAAGACTCCCGCTGAGCGGCAGGCATTGGGGCTCAAGCGGGCCAGAACCATCGCGGCCGACCTCAAGGAGCGCGGGGTGCCAGCCAACCGGGTGAAGGTGGAAAGCCGGGGCGGGCGAGATCCCGTCGCCGACAACACAACTGCGGAGGGGCGTGCTAAAAACCGGCGCGTCGAAGTGACTTTGGAGGTCGTGGGCTGATGTTGGACGCCTTGTCGACAGTAATCGTCCAGTTGGCCGTCATCGTCGCGGTGGCCGCCCTGGCAGGAGGAGTCCTGGGATGGCTCTTGGGGAGCAGGCGGGCCAGGCGGCGGGCTCTTGCGACGGCCGCGGCGCCATCGGGGCCAGCGCCGATGGTCGAGCCGCTACCCGCGCCCGTGCCGGACGCGTCGCCACTTTCGCCGCCGCCGACGGAGCCTGCCCCGCAGCCTCAGGCGCCCTTTTCGCCGCGGCCCAGGCCGCGGGAAGTGCCCATGCCCGCAACGGCGTCCGGTGTCGGGCTCGCACAGTCCGATGACGAGTTCGCAGGTGCGTCCGAGCCGAGGATCGGCACCGTGGTCGTGACCCGGGAGCAGCGGGCCCAAGGCCGGGAGGAAGAAGCCGGCGAGTCGCCCGATCCGCAGGCCTCCATCTCGACCGTCATCCAGCCTCACAAGGCCCCTGTGCTTCACCCCAGCGACGCTCGAGTCGAAGTGCCTGAGCCGCCCGAGTCACATGCGGAGCCGGTTTCCACGCCGTCGCCAGATGGGATCGATGAGATGCCGGCCCGCATTGGTTGGGAGTCGGCATCCGCGGAACAGGCGGGCCCCGTTGATGAGCTGCCTCCCGCGGGAGAACCCGACGAGCAGGACGAAGCGTGGCTGGAAGAGCCGACTGGCTGGGAACAGGGGCATGAAGCGTCCACGGAAGGGTATGCCGACGCTTCCTT
>CAMCJC010000436.1 GCA_945875065.1 uncultured Propionibacteriaceae bacterium
CACACACTCTTTCCCTACACGACGCTCTTCCGATCTCGTCTTGATCGTCGCTATGTTCGGCGTGATGTCCTCGCCGACGGCGCCGTCGCCGCGCGTCGCAGCGACGCTGAGGCGGCCGTCGACGTAGAGCAGGTTCACTGCTAGGCCGTCGATCTTCAACTCGCACAAGTACTGTTCCGCCGGCGTCTTGGCTAGCCAGGCGGCCAATTCTTCCGTGCTGAACACGTTGTCCAGGCTCAGCATCTTGACTCGGTGCGTCACTGGGGCGAAGTCGGTGATCCGCGACGACGCGACGGCCCGCGTCACGGAATCCGGCCGCCGCAGTTCCGGGGTCTCCTCCTCCAAAGCGATCAGTTCACGCATCAGAGCGTCGTAGGCGGCATCGGAGAGGATCGCCTCGCTGCTGCCGTAATACGCGTCGCTGGCCGCCAACAGCGTCGAGTTGAGCTCTTGCCACCTCGCCTCAGGGTTCGTCATGGGTTTTATGCTCGCACAGAGCGCCTAGCGCTCGTCCCCAGTCCCGGGGCGTTACAGTGGCCCCGCAGGACTGTTGCTAAACCTAAAGAAGGTGTTCATGGCCACCGCCAACATCACGCGTGAAGAAGCCGCCGCCCGCTCCGAGCTGGTGACGGCCAAGGCGTACCGGGTTACGGTCGACGTCACGGGAGCCGGGGTGGGGGACCCGGCAGCCAACTTCTTCACCCGCACGGAGTTCGATTTTTCCTCCACGGCAGGCTCCACCCACCTCGACGTCATCGCCGACGAGATCCGGGCCGCCACGCTGGACGGCAAACCGCTACCCACCGACGGCTTCGACGGCTTCCGCCTCCCGCTGGCCGACCTCGCCGCCGGCGACCACACGGTGGTTGTCGAGTCGGTGGGGCGCTACTCGCACACCGGCGAGGGGCTCCACCGTTTCGTCGACACCGATGACAAGGTGTACCTCTACACCCAGTTCGAGACCGCCGACGCGCGCCGCATGTACGCGACATTCGAGCAGCCCGACCAGAAGGCGACGTTCCAGCTGACGGTGCTCGCGCCGGAGTCCTGGCGGGTCTTCTCCAACTCCCCGAGCGTCACCGGCATCCCGACCGGCGAAGGCTTCGCCCGCTTCGAGTTCGCTCCGACCCCACGCATCTCCACCTACATCACGGCGCTCGTGGCCGGTGAATACCATGTCGTCCAGGGTGAGATCACGTCGGTCAAGGGCAAGCTGCCCGCCGCCGTCGCATGTCGCGCCGCCGTCGCCAAGTTCCTCGATGCCGACGTCATCCTGAACACCGCGCAGCGCGGTTTCGAGGTGTTCGAGAAGGCGTTCGGGGTGCCGTACGCGTTTGACTCCTACGACCAGATCTTCGTACCCGAGTTCAACTTCGGGGCGATGGAGAACGCCGGCTGCATCACGTTCCGTGACCAGTACGTCTTCCGCTCCCGCGTCACCGCCCGCGAGCTGGAGGGCCGCGACAACACGATCCTGCACGAGCTCGCACACATGTGGTTCGGAGACCTGGTGACGATGCGCTGGTGGGACGACCTGTGGCTGAACGAGTCGTTCGCCGAATGGGCCTCCCACTTCGCCGCCAACGAGATCGCGCGCCAGGATGGCTCGGCCTCTTACCCGTGGGTGTCGTTCGCCAACGAGCGGAAGGCGTGGGCCTACCTGCAGGACCAGCTGTCGACTACCCACCCGATCGCCGCCGACATGGGCGACCTGGAGAAGGTTGAGCAAAACTTCGACGGCATCACCTACGCCAAGGGCGCGTCGGTGCTGAAGCTGCTGGTCGCGTTCGTCGGGATCGAGGCGTTTCTCAAAGGGGTCGGCGCGTACTTCGCCAAGCACGCGTTCGGCAATACCTCCCTGCCCGACCTTCTGACCGAGTTGTCGGCCGCCTCCGGCCGGGACCTGTCCTGGTTCATCTCCGAGTGGCTCGAAACAAGCGGCGTGAACACGATGCGCGCCGAGTTCACCTCGGATGAGAAGGGCAAGTTCACGACCTTCACGATCGTGCAGTCCGCCCCGGCTGAGTACCCGACGCTTAGGACCCACCGCTTGGGCATCGGCATCTACACGCTCGGCGAGCAGGGTCTGACCCGCACCGACTACGTCGAGATCGATGTCCGTGGTGAACGCACCGAGGTGCCCGAGCTGGTCGGCCACGCTCGTGGCGACGTCGTCCTCATCAACGACGGTGACCTCACCTTCACGAAGGTCCGGCTCGACGACGCCTCCCGCGCCGCCCTCGTAGCCCACATCACCGAGTTGTCCGATCCCCTCGCGCGCGCGGTCACCTGGTCGCTGTTCTGGGATTCGGTCCGCGACGCGGAGATCGCGCCGCAGGAGCTGGTCGCGCTGGCGCTGGCCGGCATCGGCTCCGAGACCGACATGGCGGCCGTGACCACGGTGCTCGGGCAGGCGCTCCAGTGCTCGGTCCGGTTCATGGCCCCCGAGCTACGAGACGAAGCCAACGCTCGGCTCGTAGGCGGCCTGGCGAAACTCCTGCGGG